>JADLAJ010000300.1 GCA_020848255.1 Chitinophagales bacterium | reverse complement strand
TTAAGAATTCTATTCTAAAAATCGTACCTTTGCGGTCGATTTAAAATCTTATTTCTAATCTTTTAAATATTTATTCCATGATTTTTGATTTGGATATGATTAAAAAAGTCTACGCAGAATTTCCTGCAAAAGTGGACAAAGCGAAAGCGCTTTTGAACAGACCTTTAACCTTAGCAGAAAAAATCTTATTTGCGCACTTACACGAATCGCAGGATTTGCAGAACTTTGAACGTGGAAAATCCTATGTGGATTTTGCTCCGGATCGTGTTGCGATGCAGGATGCTACGGCACAGATGGCTTTATTACAGTTTATGCAGGCTGGTCGCAAAAAAGTAGCGGTTCCATCTACGGTTCATGCAGATCACTTAATTCAGGCTAAAATTGGTGCAGACAAAGATTTACAGGAAGCAATCAATAAAAATAACGAAGTCTATAATTTCTTAGCTTCTGTTTCTAACAAATACGGCTTAGGTTTCTGGAAACCGGGCGCAGGTATCATTCACCAGGTGGTTTTAGAAAATTACGCATTCCCGGGCGGAATGATGATTGGTACAGACTCACATACGGTAAATGCAGGTGGCTTGGGTATGATTGCTATTGGCGTTGGTGGTGCAGATGCAGTAGATGTAATGGCAGGTATGGCTTGGGAATTGAAATGGCCTAAATTAATCGGTGTTAAATTAACCGGAAAATTAAACGGCTGGACATCTCCTAAAGATGTGATTTTAAAAGTGGCAGGTATCCTGACGGTAAAAGGCGGAACCGGTGCTATTGTAGAGTATTTTGGTGAAGGTGTAACTTCTATGTCTTGTACAGGAAAAGGCACCATTGCAAACATGGGTGCTGAAATAGGTGCAACCACTTCTACGTTCGGATATGATGATTCTATGTCGAGATATTTATCCGGCACAGGCAGAGCAGATGTTGCTGCTTTGGCAGATACTATCAAAACTTATTTGAACGCAGATAAAGAATGTTATGATGAGCCTGAAAAATATTTCGATCAGGTAATTGAAATCGATTTGGATACTTTAGAACCACATTTAAATGGTCCTTTTACACCTGATTTGGCTACGCCAATTTCTAAAATGAAAGAAGAAGCGGTGAAAAACGGCTGGCCTTTAGATGTGAAAGTTGGTTTAATCGGTTCTTGTACCAACTCTTCTTATGAAGACATTTCACGTGCAGCTTCACTGGCAAAACAAGCAGTGGAAAAGCATATCAAACCAAAAGCACAATTTACCATTACACCGGGATCAGAGCAGGTTCGTTTTACGATTGAACGCGATGGATTTATCGAGACATTTGAAAAAATCGGTGCCAATGTTTTTGCAAACGCTTGCGGTCCTTGTATCGGTCAGTGGAGCAGAGAAGGTGCTGAATTAGGCGAGAAAAATACGATCGTTCACTCGTTCAACAGAAACTTCGCAAAACGTGCTGACGGAAATCCGAATACTTACGCATTTGTAGGTTCTCCGGAACTGGTAACGGCAATTGCGATTGCAGGACGTTTAGACTTCAATCCGATTACAGATACATTAACCAATGAAAACGGTGAGCAGGTGAAATTAGATGAACCGACAGGTTTTGAATTGCCGCCAAATGGGTTTGCTGTAGAAGATGCAGGCTTCCAGGCTCCGGCTGAAGATGGTTCTTCTGTGGAAGTAATTGTAAATCCTGCATCCGACAGATTACAATTACTGGAAGGTTTCAAGCCTTGGGAAAAAACAGATTTAACAGGCTTGAAATTATTAATTAAAGCAAAAGGAAAATGTACAACTGACCATATTTCAATGGCTGGCCCGTGGTTGCGTTTCCGTGGTCACTTAGACAATATCTCCAACAATATGTTGATTGGCGCTGTAAATGCGTTCAACGATAAAACAGATAATGTATTGAATGAAGTAAGTGGTGAATATGGTCCGGTTCCGGCTACGGCGAGAGCGTACAAAGCTGCCGGTTTAGGTTCTATCGTATTTGGCGATGAAAACTATGGCGAAGGTTCTTCCAGAGAGCACGCTGCCATGGAGCCGCGTTTCTTGGGTGTTCGTGCGGTAGTGGTAAAATCATTTGCACGTATCCACGAAACTAACCTGAAAAAACAAGGTATGCTGGCCTTGACGTTTGTAAACAAAGCAGACTACGATAAAGTACAGGAAAAAGATACCATTGATATCGTTGGATTAACAGAATTTGCTCCGGGTAAAAACCTGACTATTGTGTTGCATCATGCAGATGGCACCACAGACAGTTTTGAAGTGGCACATTCTTACAATTCACAGCAAATCGGTTGGTTCGTTGCAGGTTCTGCATTGAATCTGATTAAAATGCATGCAGCAGGATAATTGAATTGAAACGTCATTGCGAGCGTAGTGTAACGAAGCGAAGCAATCTGTTCAAATAAAAAAAACCGTCAGAGAATTTTCTGACGGTTTTTTATTATTATAAAATTTATTATTTAATTTTATGAAAGAAAAATTTTAAAATGAAAAAGATATTTACAATAGTATTACTAGTAGTTGGCTTTACATCATTTGCACAAACATATAATGGAAATTTAGTGCTTACTAACCAAGCACAAGTAGATACATTTAGATATAAAAAGATTAATGGCAATCTTACGATAAAAGGTTTGTCAATAAATAATATTGATAGTTTATATAAGCTTGATACCATACGTAATGGCTGGATTACAATTGACAGCACTAATTTAACCAATCTATATGGACTTAGAAATATTAAGACTAATACTAATCAAAATATACTAACTATTTCTAATAATCCAATTTTAAATAACGTATCCAGCCTTAATGTTTATGTTTCCTCCGTTAATAGAATAAGTATAATAAACAATCCTACACTAACAAGTATAGATAGTTTATTTTATGTCAACAATTCTGTTAGAATTAAATTTTGTGAAATAAGTAATAATAATAATTTAAAGTATATTGACTTAACAAATTCTTCTTATATATCTGAATTAATTGTACGAAATAATCATTCATTAGCTAAACTTACACTTAATAGCACAGAATCAAATAATCCTACTTTTACAGATTTTATTATAACAATCGATAATAATCATTCTTTAGATAGTATATTATATACTTACCCAATCATTATTGGAGTTCTTGGTATTACAAATCTTAGGATTGAAAACAACTTAAATCTTAGATATATAAAAAACCTTTATTTTCCATTTAATAGGATAAACAAACTATATATTGACAATAATAATTCACTAAATAATTTGAACTTTATAAAAGATTTTTCTAATCTAAATTTTACCAATATTGACACTTTAGTTATTAAAAATAATCAAAATTTATCTAATTGTTGTGGTATTTACAATTTATTGCTCAGAGGAGCCGTTGGTTCAATTTTAATTTCAAACAATCCATCTGCTTGTAGCAGCCAAAGTGAAATTGTTACCTATTGTAATAATCCGGCAACAACAAATTTTGTATTTGGCCGCATTTATTCAGACCTCAACGCCAACAACCAACCAGATGCATCGGATGTTTTTGTAGATAATATAAAAGTACAAGCCACCAAAAATGGAAATACGATATCGCATCTTTCGTCTGATACAGGAAAATATTATTTTGTAAACGATACAGGTTCTTATACTATTCAACCAATATCAAATTTTGCCAACTTTGCAACTATTCCTGTTTCGCAAACTATTACTCGCACAACTTATGGCAATAAAGATACTATCAACTTTAAATTATCGCCAACAGCATTAGTTAATGATGCATCTGTTATATTAAGTAATAATTGGATGACAAGACCAAATAGAAACGGTACGTATACGATAAGCTATACAAACGAAAGCGGTCAAAATTATAACGGTACTATCAAACTAAAACTAGATAGTCGATTAATTTATCAAACTGCTACACCAAATCCAACATCTATTGTTGGCGATACCATGATTTGGAATATCACCGACCTGCCATTGTTTACTACAAAAAATATTTCAGTTGATTTCTTAGCATCATCATCTTTGATAGCTAATGATAGCTTAAAATCTTTTGTCAAGATTTATAATGCACAAACAGATGTAACATCAGCTAATAATCAATATACTTTAACAGATATAGTTCGTGCTTCCTATGATCCGAATGATAAAGTTGTAGATAAAACTATATTATCCCCAACAGAAGTAGCACAAAGTCCATATTTGTATTATACTATTCGTTTCCAAAACGTAGGAAACGATACAGCCTTTGATATTGCTATAAGAGATACATTGGATACTAATTTAGATTGGACTACTTTTCAGCCAATTACATCATCACATAAATATAGCTTAGATCAAACAAATAATAAATATGTGTTGTTCGGTTTTAAGAGTATAAAGCTGCCAGATAGTACCGTAAATGAAAAAGCAAGTCATGGGTTTATATTCTATAAAATAAAACCCAAAAACACTTTAGTAGTTGGGAATTCAATTTTGAATAAAGCATCTATCGTTTTTGATGTAAATACACCAATTGTTACAAACAATGCTAAAACAGTTGTTATGCAAGCCTATGCAGGTCGAGATACCTCCATCTGTTTCGGTCAATCTATCACACTCACAGCATCTGGTGCATCTTCTTATATCTGGAGTACTGGTGCAAACACAGCAAGTATTACTGTTTCGCCAACAAGCACTACAAGTTATGTTGTAACAGGAACTGTAAATGGCATTTCACAAAATGATACGGTAGTTGTTTTTATTAATCCAGCCAAAACGACCAATCGTGCGCAAATTATTTGTCAAGGACAAAGCTATAATTTTAACGGAACAAATCTAAGTATAGCCGGCATCTACAGAGATACCTTGCAACAGGTAAATGGTTGCGATAGTTTTATAGTATTGACTTTAAATGTCAATCCAGCAAAAACGACCAATCGCATACAAACTGTTTGTCAAGGACAAATCTATAATTTTAACGGAACGAATCTTAGCACAGCCGGCATCTATAGAGATACCTTGCAACAGGTAAATGGCTGCGATAGTTTTATAGTATTGACTTTAAATGTCAATCCAGCAAAAACGACCAATCGCACGCAAATTATTTGTGAAGGACAAAGCTATAATTTTAACGGAACGAATCTAAGTATAGCCGGCATCTACAGAGATACCTTGCAACAGGTAAATGGTTGCGATAGTTTTATAGTATTGACTTTAAATGTCAATCCAGCAAAAAC
>JADLAJ010000299.1 GCA_020848255.1 Chitinophagales bacterium | reverse complement strand
GAATGTATAACGCGGATTTAAATAGGCAGGAAAATTTGCCTGTACCGGTGCCGTAGGTGTAAACGGTAATTGCGTCTGTACCGATGATGCCGGTGATTGGCGGAACGCAGGTAACTTAATTGTACGTTGCTCCAAAGTTTCGGTTGTGTTCTCAACCACAACTTCATACTTCAAACGGGCATGTGCGCCAAGCACCTGATATATTGTTTTTTGTAATAAGCCGTAATAATGTTCTTCAAGCCATTCGTAAAAGAACTGACTTGGAACCTGAACAGTCATTTCTCTGTTTTCCCAGCTGATTGACCGAATAGGTTCGAACCATGTTTTGAATACTTGCTGCGATACGTTATCGCGAATTATATCTAAGCATTGTTTCCAAAGTTTACCAGTCTCCGACTGATCTGTGGAAGGATCTTTCCCCGCTACCATGCGAACAGGGGTGACAACCTCCTTCGCCGCCTGTGGAAACAGGTTCAGCGTATCAAGTTTCTTTGCCAAGGTTACACCTTTTTGAGTTTAAATTGGAAAGGTAGTTTTCTGTTTACAATTGCATTTAGTGTATTACAAAACCAGTTGATTTTGCATCCCTACAACACCATAAATAACGCTATTGAAAACGGAGTGTTTGAGCACGCCGCAAATATCAGAACTGCACACATTTTTTCCGCACACAAAAATTTCACTATGTAAAAATAATTGTCTTGGAAAATTGCCAACAACCCGACGGCTACGTATTCATGCGGGTTTTAGCCAAATAAAATTTTTTGAAAAAAGTTTCTAAACCGGACTTGTTTTCAGAAAAAAAGATATAACTGTCGGTAAAAACAAAAAACCCGTTTACGCATTGTAAACGGGTCTTACTTTTTAGTGTGCCAGGCAACAAAATTACTTTGTATCCTGCGCAACAAACGGAATCAATGCAAGATGGCGTGCATACTTAATCGCGCGCGACATTTCGCGTTGTTGGAATGCTGTTAAGCCGGTAATACGGCGTGGTAACACTTTGCCTTGGTCGTTAATAAAACGAGATAAGAACTTGTGGTCTAAGTAATCAACCGTGCGCGAATTTTTCATCGGGCTGGTTTTCTTTTTAACCACTTGCTGGCGGTTACGGAATGGTGATGATGCTGCAGCCATTGGTGGCTGGAGAATATCATTATTTCTGTTTGGAGGAGGCATTATTTGGTTCCTTTCTCTTTAATCTCTTTTGCTTTAATAGCGCGTTTATTAAAACGGTCAACACGACCTGCCGTATCTACAAGCATTTGTTTACCTGTAAAAAACGGATGTGATTTGGAATCAATTTCCAAAACCATGCGGTCACCTTTGTAGCAAGAACGTGTTACAAAGGTAGAGCCGTCTGTCATTGCAATGGTAACCGGTTTATACGCCGGATGAATACCTTTTTTCATGTGGGTACCTTATCGTGATATATCAATTTTTTCTGCTTGATTTACATCCTCCACTTTAACGAACCGCTCAATATACTTTACGGTTCCTTTATCGGAGCGATATGCTTTGATTACCTGAACGTTGATACGGGTATCAACCTTCTGTTTTTTCATTTTATCCGAGAATGTTTGCTGTTTAGCCATACCGAAAACCCTGTAATTTTAGGGGATTATAAAAATTAGGACTGCGAAAATACGGCTAAATGGTGGAAATGGCAAAATATTTTTAGTCTTTTGCTATCGCAATGCGCTCCAAGCGATTTTCTTCCAATTTTTGTTGTTTTTGCGCGAAAGAACCGTAAACTTTATTATCAACTGGTAATTTAGACATTAATACGTGAAATCAGTACTTACATCTTCACAAGTGTAATATGGTCTCAAAAACAAATTTAGAACATGCTTCCAATACGTAAACCTATAAATATGCTTCTATTCATTGGGTTGTATTCATTAAAATTATACGAGTTGTTATTTACTGTACCTGTACTCCCATACCAGTAATTGAAAAGAGCAAATAAAGTATAATTTACTTCTATTCCGAAAAACAATTTCTCAATAAGTAATGTTCTTTTGTTTTTCGTAGTCCAAACAAAAGTCTTAACATCAACACCAACTGAAGATGATAAAAAATTACCCACGAGTGAATTGTTTTCAGTATAACCACCTCTATTACCATCTACTAAACCACAATTCAAACTAATTGAACTCTGTGATAAAGAAAGCGTGGGTATTACTCTTATTTTTTCAGTCAAAAACGATAATTCATACCCGATGCTTGTACAAAACATTGATGTTACATAAATAGAAGATGTTGACCTTAGAGTAAACCTCTCATACGTGTTGCTGTACCTTATATCCTCTTCTTTGATTAAAGATGTTGTGAAACTCGCTTTTAATAAAAAATCACAACTAGTTATTTCAGTTGAAATAACTGGTTGTGTAAGTATTAATGTATTTAGCTCTGGAAAACCCAACTTATGTAAGGAGTTGCTTAAATCAGAACTATTAAGTAAGACACAGTATTCTCCGATTGAATAACCAAAAGCGAAACTATCTTTTGTTGAATCTGAGGTTACTGCTTGGCAAAAACTTGTACATGGTAAGATTAAAAATAGTAGTACAACGTACACTTTCATATATACTCCGTATTCCAAGGTTAATAACGATGCTTAATGTATATCAATGTTTATTTCTCGCTAACAACTTACAGAAAAACCCATCAACTACCATTAACTGCTAGCACCTGAATACTTGGTTAAGGCAAATGTAAAAAAGCGATACGAAGCATATATAAATGCGATTCCGCACATTCCCGAACTTGCAATCAAACCGTAATCGGGGTTAGCAAACAACAAACGTGCGGGAACAGATGCAATTAACGATAGGGGAAACACATATAACAACACTTTGCGGAAAAAACCTGTGTAAATTGTATCGGGGCGCATTCCAAAGTTGTGGATGGTAAATAGAATCCATTGTATTCCATCGGCACCAACTGTAAATACCGATATACCCATAAAAATTAGTTGGAATGCAGTCATCACCGCCAAACCTAATACAACAAACAACGGGTATATCAAAAGTCCCGGTATTCGTTCGGCTAATGGAACTTGTGCAAGCGAATACACCAAAAACGAGATTGCTGTGAGTAAGTTCATAAACGAGCCAATACTCGGGAACCTGAACGAACTCATAAACACCGTAGATACAGGGCGTATAAGATAGAAATCTAACTCGCCGCTGCGAATTAAATCCGGGAAAGCAAAAAAGT
>JADLAJ010000298.1 GCA_020848255.1 Chitinophagales bacterium | reverse complement strand
GTTCATAACGGGAGAATCCTTTATTAACTGTATTATTCATTTAAAATCAAATATAAAAAAAGGTCTCGATAAATCGAGACCTTTTTTACTTTAGAAGTTATTATTTTATTTGAATAATAAATTGAATTCAACTCTTCTGTTTTGTGCTCTTCCGGCAGCTGTTTTATTGTCAGCAACTGGTTTAGTATCACCGTAACCGCTGGACACCAATCTTGATGCAGGAATACCTTTTTTAACTAAGTATTCTACAGCAGATGCAGCTCTGTCTTGAGATAATTTCAAGTTAGAAGCCGGTTTACCAACATTGTCAGTATGGCCATCTACGTTTACATCATAGTAAGGATATTCATTTAAGATAGAAGCTACTTCATCTAAAATTTTGAATGATACCGGTTTGATTGTTGCTTTTCCTGTTTCGAACTGGATATTACGAGCAGCAAATGCTAAACGTTTTTTCACTTCATCTTTTACTTCAGGACAACCTTTATTAGATGCAGGACCTGCAACATCCGGACATTTGTCATCAGCATCAGTTACACCGTCACCATCTCTGTCAGGGCAACCTTGAGCACTGAATGAACCAGCAACGTCAGGGCATTGATCTTTTTCATTAATGATACCATCACCATCACGATCCGGATCCGGACAACCACCAAATTTAGCAATACCTTTTACGTCAGGACAAGCATCTTTTGCATCAGGAATACCATCACCGTCTCTGTCAGGGCAACCATTAAATTCAGCTAAACCAACGATTGTTGGACACTCATCTTTGCTGTCTTCAATTCCATCACCATCCGTATCAGGACAACCGTTAAACTGAGCTAAGCCAGTAACTGTAGGACAAGCATCATCTAAATCATAAATACCATCACCGTCCGTATCAACTGGTTTTTCAACCACTGCAGGTACAGTATCAACCGCCACAGCTTTTCCTTTTCCTAAGTCAAGCATCAGTCCAGCACCGAAGAAAATATGATCATTACTGTTTTTAATTGCAAAACTATATCCACCATTAACATTCAGAGCAATATTATTTGCTATTTTAAAATTAATACCTGCTCCTATTGGAATTCCGAAACCGTTTACTGATTGTTTAAGTACAGCTGTTTGAGCCCAAGAACCTTGCAATTTAGCAAAGATATAAGGCGCTACTGCTGCATCTTCTTTTAGGATGTAACCATTGTTAAGTTTGTATGCAATTAACCCAGAATACAATACGTTATATGTGTTTATTGCAGGTAAGGTTGGATCTGATTTGGTAGCAAAAGCATGACTTCCTAAATCCAAGCCAATTGCTACAGATGAATTAGGATTGTACCATGCTGTTACACGTGGTCCAAACCAAATTGGATTTTTGAAAGTTGATAACTTTTTCAAAGCAGGAGAATAGTAATCTGCTACTTCCATTCCGATGCCTAAACTGAATCTGCTGTTTCCTACTGCACTCTTATTGCTCTTAGGTGGTTTTTTAGCACCTAATGATACTGTACTGAATAAGATGAGTAATGCAGAAAATAATACGATACCTTTTTTCATAAAGACTTTGGTTTTAATTTATTGGACAAAAATAATGTTAATTTATATTAAATTGCAAATTTACACAACTTTTTTAGTAATTTATCTTAAAATACTTGGTTTTTGTGATTTAGAATGTTGATAAACCAGTAAATTTATCAATATTGATTTAAATGAGTCTGTTTAATTAAGCTATGCAGAGACATATGAGTAAATCAATTAATTTAATTACAATTTAAACCATTTACATCTTTATTTATTGCCATATAAATAACTTAATCCATTTATTGACATTGATTTTATACTGAAATAATATTTTAAAATTGATAGTGTGCAATAAAACTTTGAACTTTGCACTGAAAAAGATTTTTATGCATCTTGATTTAAGAGAAATATCTACGGTAACACTTGTATTATTTGCTATCATTGACGTATTGGGTTCTGTTCCCGTTATTTTAGATATCAAATCCAAAGTAGGGCATGTAGATGCTAAATACGCTACGCTTGTTTCCGGTTTCATCATGATTTTATTTTTATTCTTAGGAAATCAGATTTTAAACCTGATTGGGATTGATGTTGCATCATTCTCTCTGGCTGGTGCTATAGTAATATTTTTAGTCGGTTTGGAAATGACCTTGAACAGAGACATCTTCAAATCGGGAAATTCGACTATAAAAAGTTCCTCCATCGTACCAATTGCCTTCCCGATGATTGCGGGTGCGGGCACCCTTACTACCCTTTTATCGCTGCGTTCAGAATACGATGTATCCGTAATACTGATAGCCATCCTGATAAATCTGGCTATTATCTATTTTGTGATACGTTTTATACCTAAAATTGAAAACCTGATTGGAGATACGGGAATTAATATTTTAAGAAAAGTATTTGGAGTTATTTTATTGTCTATTTCAATAAAATTATTTTCTAAGAATCTTGCTTTACTATTTCATTTTTAACGACACTTTATTTTACAGTATCTGCTACAGCTTTGTGTATGTTAAGATTTTGCTGATCACTTTCAATTAAACCATCCCGCATACGAACTACGCGGTGGGCATAGCCGGCAATATCTTCTTCATGTGTTACCACCACTATTGTATTACCGTTTGCATGAATTTCCTCGAACAACTTCATAATCTCGTAGGATGTCTTAGTATCCAGATTCCCGGTGGGTTCATCTGCCAGAATTAAAGATGGATTATTTACTAGTGCACGCGCTACTGCCACACGCTGGCGTTGTCCGCCCGAGAGTTCATTAGGTTTATGTTTCATTCTGTCTCCTAATCCCACTTGTTTAAGTACCTCCACAGCTCGTTCGTCCCTTTCCTTTTTACTCCAGCCGGCATATATCAGCGGCAAGGCCACATTCTCAATAGTTGTTAAGCGCGGAATTAAATTAAATGTTTGAAAAATGAACCCGATTTGTTTATTGCGTACGGCTGCCAGTTCATTATCTGTTGATTTACTGACATCATTACCATCTAAAAAATACTGTCCAGCGGTTGGTGTATCCAGACAACCTAGTATGTTCATTAATGTGGATTTCCCGGAGCCTGACGGCCCCATCAATGCCACATATTCATTTTTGTAAATATCCAGATTTATTTCCTTCAGGGCATAAATGGTTTCATCACCTAAATTAAATTCGCGTTTGATGCCTTTTAGTGCTATGATAATTTTGTTCAGCATTTTTATTAGTATTTGGTGCCTTTTACAAATTTCGGAACTTTAATGTAATCCGCATCTTTCAAGGGAGCATTTTTCAAAGCCTCTTCTTTTGTAATGGGGTAATTAACTTCATCGTCTCTGAAAATATTGACTTCTTCGTTTATGTAGACAAGCGGTGCAATGCCGTCAGTATTCAGCTCATTCAGTTTTTCCATAAAATTCAAAATCTTGCTCAAATCCGCTTTTATTGCCTTCTTTCCTTCCTCGTCAAATTCCAGTTTTGAAAGATTTGCCAGTTTATCTACTAAAACATCATCTACTATCATATTCTATTAGTTGAGATTACTTGTAATTTATTACGAATATAAAAACAAAAATGGTACAGACGGTATAATTGTTTACTCGTCAGTACCATTTTGCTGTATTTTTATTTTTTACTGAAGTTTAATTACCTGCTTCGTTATTGGTTTAGCATCACTTTTTATTATAAAATAATATACTGCCTTTGCCCACTTTTCAGTAGAAATATTCCACTCATTCAGCCCTTCTTTCAATGTTTTCTGCTGATCAATCATTAATTCTCCAATATCATTATACACCAACAATGTAATATCCATTACATCTTTAGAGTACATGGTTATTACCGTATTATCTACCGTCGGGTTTGGATAGATACTAATTAACTGAAACTTTTCTATTTCCAGTTTTGCATTAGCAATATTGGTAAGATGGATACGATTATCAAAATCAATTTCTTTTACTTGATAGTAATAAATAACACCCGGAACTACGTTACGATCATTATAATAATAGTTCTTAACAGAATTTGAATTTCCAGCAGCAGTCACTTCGCCAATTTTTGTAAAATTAATGGCATCTGTACTTCTTAATACTTCAAATTTGTTTGTATTTAGTTCGGATGCAGTTGCCCAACTTACCTTTATATATTGGTTATCTATTGCATTTGCTTTGATATAAATAAGTTCAATAGGCAATACTGTCGGACAGTCTGCTAATTTTGCACTGCTTACCTCACAGGCTACTTCACCCGTTACTATATTTTTTACGCGAGCAAAAGTGAATATCTCTTGAAAGTTTGCAGTAGTTAATGTTGTCCAGGATGCGCCGTTATTGTAAGAATATTCAGCAATGTAAGTTGCATTACACTCTGGACAAGAGGCATTTACAGATACAGTTGGCGGATTTGCAGAACAGTTTATAGTTGGATTAATGGTGACTCTTGGGAACACTTTAAATGGCTTACAAGATGTAGTTGTACAATTATACTTATCTGTAAAAGAATATTGTAAAGAGTATGAACTTCCTGCAGTCAGCGTATTTGTATTAATAGTGCCAGTACTGTTAGAGTTAGCTGTAACAACTCCGGGTATAACACCCCCTCCACAGCTTGTTCCCGAATACACATTTGCTGTAACTCCATTGGAATAGGTTCCGGACGGTGTTCCCAACGTGATATTTATCTGACTAAAAGCAGAAGCAGCCGGAACTGTACAAGGTAACGGAGTGCAAAAAGTATATGACTGATTTGAAAGAACAGTTGATCCACCTGTTGAATTCAATTCTTCAATTAAAATAAAATTAGTTGCACTACTGCCTCCGCCTGTAGTACTACCTCCACCATAGCCCAACCCGTCGCTGTATCCGTCATAAATTTCTATTCTGTATGGTCCTTTATTCGGGTCTATCAGTCCGGTTGTGTAACTAACGGCACCTAATC
Source organism: Chitinophagales bacterium (assembly GCA_020848255.1). GTDB lineage: Bacteria > Bacteroidota > Bacteroidia > Chitinophagales > JADIYW01 > JADJSS01. The sequence goes on along the minus strand of JADLAJ010000298.1, from coordinate 9,235 downwards.
CTGACGCGTATCCTCCACCTGACTCTACCACATTACCTGTTCCATCATAAATAACCCAACTTAGATCTTGTGGACGATTATCAAAATCAATGGTAATTTTATATTTAGCATACAATGGTGGTGGTAATGTCACACTATATTGTAATATATCATTTTTGCAAGCTGTTGTATCAACAAGTAATTCTCCAACATTAGGCTTATCAAATGTTCCGCCAACACTGCTTTTACATCCATTGTTATCCGTAAATAATACAGACCATGCCTGTCCGTCCAACACCGTAAACGGATTAGATATTTCCAGCGTATCTACAGGTGGAGACGGAAAAGAAATACCCGAAGCGGCACCACTTCCTACATAATTAAAATGCTGTGCTGGAACCGCTTTAGGCGTTAAACTTGGCCAGCCACCATCAGGTGAAGTAACCGTTAAACTGATACCTGCACTTCCATCACCAACACAATTCGGTGTGAATGCTGGAGTAGTAACTTTTTCCAACATAGTAACTTTTACGGGTGTGCCATAACTGTAGCATGAATCTTTTTTAAAGATTCCATTAGAGGAATCCGCAATTGTTACAGGTGTTAACCAAAATACCTGCGGTCCGTATTTATATGGATCGTTGTTAATTACGCTATAATCTCCGTGATGTACACCAACGACAGGAGGCCCGATAGAAGTAACTGCTTTTTTAATTTCTAAACTATATGCATAAAATTCAGAAAGATCTCCAAATCCGTCATCTTCAAATCTTAATCTCCAGGTTCCGTTTATGCCTTCCCCATTCAAACCAGCCCAAGCATCCATTGGTAAATAAAATCCTGTGATTTCAGGCAGAGAACCTGCGGGACACTGTGCTGTTATATTTCCTGCGGTTCCAAAATTAGAGAAACAAACATTTAAAAAGCCGAAATTGCTACCGCATTGATCGTGAATAATCCTGTAAGAACTGCCATCTGGCGCAATTAAATCAATATCTAAATCTGCAAAGTATCCCATACCTGCATTAATACATAATGTTATGGTATCAGTAGCTGTATTAAATGTAGAACCTGCCGGAAATCCACTCAGAGTTACAGGATATTGAGCTTGCGATGCATCAAACTGATCAAAACCACCTGAAGCGTAATTACCTTGGGCGTCTTTGTAATATTTAGTTGTAGGAGTACCTGCTGTTGTCCAGTCAATCTGCCCAATGTAATAGGGTTTTCCGGCATTTGCAGGATCAAACGGATTTATAACGCTTGGCTGTGTTGTTGACAATTGCCACCCGATAACCGGGTTGCTTCCTGCATTAATTCCAAAGTTGATAGGATCTGCTGTCACACCAAACGTTACTTGATCTCCAAAACAAAGTTTCACATCACTTGGTCCTTCTGTTGCTCCTAAATTAGCTGTACAACAGGTGTTTCCATTGTAAATTTGGAATTCAAAAGAACATTCATTACCCGCATATCCATCAATCAGAATATAATATTTTTGTCCGGCTGTAAGACTTACAGATACTTGTCCTGTAGTAGTGCCAGTGTAAACAGTGCCAGCTGGTATATTTGTTAAAACTCCTGAACAGGTATTATCATTGCTTGTATATAGTGAAAACTGTACACCAGGTTGAACACCCCAAAATGCACAGTGTGTACCTGTTGCATACAAATATTTAATTACATGCTGGCCGGTAACTGATGGAGTAAAGGAATACCAAACTGAATTTTCAGTAGAGTATCCACTTGGGAAAGCAGGGTCTACACTGCATATAGATGTGGCATTGATATTGGAACCCGGCATTGGGCTACAAACCGTTGTTAAATCTACAGCACCACATATATTGTCATTGTTAGGTCGAATAATTGCCGGACCTGCATCTACAGCTTGTATGCTGAAATTACCATTTATCTGCGGTCCTGTGGCAAATTCATATCCGTCAATCATTAGATAATATGTTTCGCCCGGATTCAAGCCTCTTGGCTGTAATGATACATTTGTGTTTGCACCTGATGCTCTTATACAACCTATTAACTGGTCATTTTTTTTGCAAAAATTGTTTAAAGAGGTACAAGATGCACAAATATCAGATTGAAATCCATCTGTTTCCGAAGGAAATCCAAAAAAATCTGTAGAGATGTAATTATCACAATCTATATTTATATCTTCTGCTTCTCTGCTATTAAATAAAAACATTGTCGGGTAAAAATTATCCCCGACTCCTACGCTAGTAAGATTTATATTAACATTACCTGAATTGGGGGCAACAAAATTAAACCAGACAGCTGTGCCATAATTATCCGTACACACCCAATCAAAAAACGGATCAAAATCCTCGCTTCCATCATATGCTACATTATTATTTGTTGCTATTGGTGCTGCTCCTATCGTAAGTGTCGCTCCCGGGCAGCTATTAGAACCGGATGGTCCGGGACATGAGTATGTTCTTTGTATCGTATAAGTACTGCAGGCAGCAGGAGCCGTTGATCCGTAAGGAGCATTCCACGTAACCGTTACTGGTGTAAACGTACCACTTGTACCAACCGTAGCTGTTTGATTTGTATTTCCAGTAATTGTTATAGGTGCTGCAGGAGAACAAGCTGCATTGGCTATAACTATCTGACTGCATGATGTTGATGTCACCGTTACCGTATTTCTGATATCAGGGTAAATATTAAATGTACATGGATTGGTAGAACGTACACAATTAGCTGAGATGGGTTGTGGACGAGGGTATCCCGGTGCAATAGTAGTTGCACCATTATCTGCTAAGATATAGCCTACAAAAGTATATGTTGCCGGGGTACAACCGGGACTTGGTAATCCTGCCCCAGGATTGTATACAGAATAAGTAGCCGGATTATCCAAATCTATAGTACATGGCGTGCCCCAGGTGGATGATTTACAATATGCCCATCTGTAACCGGGATTACTGCCACTATAGCTGTAACCGAATGATGCATTCAACGCACTTCCGGCGCAAAGATTACCTCCACCGCAAGTTTGTGAAGTAATGGTAGGCCGTTTTATATTGATACTGAAATTACATTGTGAGCCTGCATTTCCGTCGATTACAAAATAATAAGTTACACCTGCTACAGGCGTAAATGTTAGTGTTGTGGTTCCATTGGAAACAGGCGTTAAAGAAGCACAAGTGCCTCTGAAAATACCGAACTGAATACCATTAGCACCAACACCAGCACCGTCAGAGCAAGAAACACTGGTCACTTCTAAAGTTACCTGTGCATTTCCATTATTAGCCGGGGCTGTCCATTTATACCAAACATCATTTTCTAGTGTTAAAGCAGAAACATATTGTGGATCCGGATCTGTACAAATAGCTGTTGCCCCAATATTTGTTCCCGTTCTCGGGTTGCACATTGGATTTAAATCTATGGCATTAGAGCAATCATCATTAGCCGGTATTACATCCGGAGCACCACCATTATTTGTAAGTTCCGGTCCCGGAGATGGTTGTGCATTACTAGTTATAGTTTCAGTTACCTGAACAGTAAAAGTTGCGTTTGGCCTTGTCGCTGTTCCGCTAATCCACACAAAATAAGTTTGTCCGGGAATAACAAATGAAAATAAACGTTCTGCTCCACCGGCACCTGCATTATCATTACAACCGGCTGCAACATTAGTCATCTGGTCACATGGTTTATTACAATCATTTACTCCGCCTGTTAATCCTGCCTGAGGCCCAATTAAACTAACTTTTACATCTGATGAAGCATTGGGCAATACATTAATTTGCACACGGCCGGAAGCGGGTGCTGTGAATTTATACCACACATCTCTGTAGGCTGTACAACCGGCATTGAATCCGGATGTTGCACCCGAATTGGAACCTGCTGTTGGCGTAGAATTCACCGTCAAAGCTATTGCCCCGCAAGGCTCGTCATTTTGTATCATGGTCCAGTATGGCAAGCAAATTCTGCTTAAATAACAATCTGCAGAACCACTGGATACATCAACTGTTTTACAAACTTTGTAAGTGGTAACATTGTCTAATCCTGTGTATATTCCCGTTCCGGGAAGTGGGGTTAACGGAGTGCCGCACACACCCCAAACCTGATAAGATATATGCGATGTCGCTGTAGCTAAACAAGCAGCATTATTTCCGGACGAAGAAGTAATTTCAATTCCTCTGTCTAAAGGAAACTCAACTGTAGTAAACGGAGCAGGAACAGTGAATGTTCCGCAAACGGTAGCAGTCTTTGTATTTACAGCAAAATTAGAATGACAGGCTCCATTAGCCGCTGTTTCTGAAAATGAATAGGCTGATGGTGTATTAAACCGATATGTATTACAATCAGGATCTGTGCAGGTACTGCAGGTATTTACATTGGCACAGCTAAGTGTAGCAGTCGTTCCAGTACCGGAGCCAGGTGTACCCCCAAAAAAATTAAGTCTGAAACCGACATTTGTACCATCCCAATTATCTACTAAAATATAAATAACGTCGCCTGCTGCCACTGTCATACTGTTTGAAAATAAATTTCCGTTGTATGGATTTGAATTTCCGTTTCCGGAGCCTCTTATTCCTGTTGGTGATTGAGGGTCTGCATAATTACATCTATCAGGGCTACCCAAGGACGAAGGGCAAGTACCTCCCGGTCCACGGTTCCAGACAGAGAAATCATAATCAGCACTTCCGTTGTATGGTGAAATGGTGAATTCTAATGTTCCACCCGTAGCGATGGTTAACCTAAACCATCTGGTGTTTTTTTCTCCTGCCAACATACAACCACAACCACCGCCGGGGCATTCCTGAGTGCCAGGACCATCATCCAGTTGTTCTGCCAGCTGATTGTTACAAACGTTTATTGCATTTGCACAGTTATTCGATATTTGCGCCTTAGAGACATAAACCTGTGCAAAAATTACAAGCAGAAAAATATAGTGTAAATGTTTTTTCATACGGTTCGTTTATGGTGCAAACAGTTCGTTTAATTATTATTGAGCTAAATATTTCTTTAAATCTTCTAGTTCCTTTTTCTTAGCCTGAATTTCAACAGAAGTTCTTTTGCCCGCTTTTATTTCCTTTTCCAGTTCAGGGACTAATCCTTCCAAATACTTTCTTTTGGAAGCTGAAATCGTCACCTTTTCATTTACGTTTGTAGCTTCAGCTTGCAATTCATCTGAAGGAACTCTCTCCAGCTTTTGTAATTGCTGAGGGATGCTTTCCTTTAATTCCTGTGTGTTATCGTATGATTCCTCTTTAGTGGCAGTCACCTGAAAATCGGGAAATAAAGGGGCGTCAATATTTTCGGCTTTAATTTCATCAGCTGATTTATTCAGCTGTTCCTGTGTTTTTGCCTTACGAAGCGAACCGTCTTTTTTTATTGTGGGAATATCTTTGTTATCAATTTCAAAAGTCATTGATTTAGTCCCATCAATTGGAACTGTGTTTACCTTAAGTTCATTTGAACCCGTGTTTACTCCTGATTTTTGTGATTGTTCTCCTACGGAAATACTATCGGATTTTTTTGTAGAAAGACCTGAAACGTTATTATTTTTTTGTAACGGCGTGATAATCTCTCTTCGCATTTCAGACTGAGCAGAAAGCTTGAAGCAGGCTAAAAAAAATATAAAAACAAAGAGGAAATGTTGTAGACTTTTTTTCATAGAAATATATATTGATGTAAATCAAGCAGAAAACCCACCTAATATTAACAAATTTTGGCCTCATTTCAAATTATTTTTTATGTATCTTTTAACTTTTAACAATTATTTCCTTTTGCGAAACAAACAAATTACTTTTGTGACATGAAAGAACGTGTATTAAGTGGTGTGAGAAGCACCGGAAACTTACATTTAGGCAACTATTTTGGGGCAATTAAGAATTTTATCCAGATGCAGGAAAATTATGAAGCATTTTTCTTCATTGCGAACCTACACGCCTTAACGACCCATCCGAATCCTGAATTGTTAAAAAAATCGGTAAGAGCTACTTTAGTGGAATACATCGCCTGTGGATTAGACCCGGAAAAAAGTACTATTTACGTACAAAGTGATGTGCCGGAAATATCGGAATTATATGCTTTACTGAATATGCTGGCCTACAAAGGAGAACTGGAAAAATGCACCTCTTTCAAAGAAAAAATTAAAAAACACCACGAAAATATCAATGCCGGATTGCTGACCTACCCTGTACTGATGGCTTCCGATATTCTGATACACCGTGCACACAAAGTACCTGTAGGCAAAGATCAGGAACAACATCTGGAAATGACGCGAAATTTCGCTGTACGTTTTAATCATCAGTTTGGCGTAGATTTCTTCCCAGAACCGCAGGCTTTTGATATGACCGGAAAACTGGTAAAAGTACCGGGACTGGACGGTAGCGGAAAAATGGGTAAAAGTGAAGGAGAAGCTAATGCCATTTTCCTGCGTGATGAGGAAAAGACAATTACAAACAAATTAAAAAAAGCTGTATCAGGTGATACACCCACAAGCCCGAATCAGGAAAAGACGGAAGCGGTACAAAACCTGTTTACTCTTATGAATTTAGTATCTGCGCCCGAAACCCTTGCACATTATGAAGAACTGTATAACAACTGTACCATCCAATACGGTTATATGAAAATGCAACTTGCTGAAGATATTATTGCTTTTACCAAACCTCTGAAGGAAAAAATTCAGGAATTGGAAAGCAATCCTGCATATATTAACAAAATTGCACAAGATGGTGCGGAAAAAGCCCGTATCAGTGCCCGTGCAACACTGGATGGTGTGCAGGAATTAATGGGATTGAAGCCTATCTGGAAATAATTTAAAAAGAAATCGGTACAATTTGTCCATTTTACCCAACCTCAATCGTCATACGTTTTTAACCTTTTAAATTTAACAACATGACAAATTTCTTATTAGTATTCAGAAACGATTACAAAAACCAACCAACGCCTTCATCGCCGGAAGAAATGCAGGCGGTAATGCAGCAATGGATGGACTGGATTGGCGGCATCGCTGCTCAAAACAAATTGGTGGATGGCGGCAGCGCTTTGGGCTCTAAAGGTAAAGTGGTACGCGCTAACAAAGTAGTTACGGACGGCCCTTATACTGAAATCAAAGAATTAATTGGCGGTTACACCATCGTAAAAGCAGAATCATTTGATGAAGCTGTTAAATTAGCAGAAGGATGCCCAATCTTAAAGATGGGCGGTAATGTAGAGATAAGAGACATCGTTGTAATGTAATTATTATTTCAACTAAATTTACAATCATTTGCTTTGATATAGTTGTCAGGGCAAATGATTTTTTTATGAATGAGCGAGAACTGATACCACATTTATTCCGTACCGAATACAGAAAAATAACGGCTGTACTTTGTAAACTGTTTGGTATTGAACATATCGGAATTGCTGAAGATATTGCAAGCGATACTTTTTTGCTGGCATCTGAAACATGGGCTCTAAAAGGATTGCCGGAAAATCCGGTGGCATGGTTATATGTCGTTTCTAAAAACAAAGCAAAAGATTATTTAAAGCACAATAGCTTATTTATACAAAAAATTGCACCCGCACTAACCTATTCAAATGCCGGAATTCAGGAGATAGAAATTGATTTATCCGATCAAAACATTAAAGACAGTCAGCTGCAAATGATGTTCGCTGTTTGCCATCCTTCCATTTCATCAGAAGCACAGATAGGTCTGTCTTTAAAGCTACTTTGCGGATTTGGTATTGTAGAAATCGCAGATGCATTTTTAACCAATAAAGAAACCATCAACAAACGTCTTTTAAGGGCAAAGGAAAAATTGCGTACTGAAAAAATAAAGATAGAATTACCCAATGAAAAAGACATTAATGAACGACTGGAAAATGTTTTGACCACTTTATATTTATTGTTTAATGAAGGATATTATTCACCTTCACAAAATACTGTTCTACGAAAAGATTTATGTTTTGAAGCCATTCGATTAAGCCTTCTATTAGTTGAAAATGACAGTACCAATACCCCATCCGCAAATGCATTATTATCGTTAATGTGTTTTCATGCATCCAGATTTGAGGCACGTATTAACCCTAATGGCGAAATCGTTTTATATGAGGAACAAGATGAAACCCTTTGGGAGAAAGAGCTTATAGTAAAAGGTGAATTTTATTTAAATGAATCATCCAAAGGAAAAATTCTTTCCAAATATCATTTAGAAGCAGCAATTGCCTTCTGGCATACTATTAAAACTGATTCTAAAGAAAAATGGGACAATATCCTGCAGTTGTATAATAAGTTACTGCAAATTGAATATTCACCCATTGCCGCACTAAACAGAACATTTGCACTATCCAAATCGAAGGGAAAACAGGTAGCTATTAACGAAGCAGAAAAATTGGGGTTACACAACAACCACTTGTATCATTCTCTTTTAGGAAATCTTTATACGGATACAGATAGGCAAAAGGCATTAGGACATTTTGAGACTGCATTGCAACTGGTCAAAAATGAAGCTGATAAAAAGATTATTCTTAGCTATATCAGCCATCTGCTTTAGTTTTTAAACAAATTATTTATTATCTGCCATTATTTATCCACTTTTGAAAAAAAAGTAGGCTGGCTGTCATTTTCAATGAAAAAAAATGTATAGTTTAGTTGTCCTTTAAATAAGTAATAAACCATACCTCGTGGCAAAACAAAAAAAACAATTAAAACACATTGCTGTGGCCGGAAATATAGGTTCCGGAAAAACTACTCTGACAGAAAAATTAGCCAAACATTATAACTGGGAAGCACGATTTGAAGATGTAGAAAACAATCCGTACCTGAACGATTTTTATCAGGATATGCCACGCTGGTCATTCAACCTGCAGATTTATTTCCTCAACAGCCGTTTACGCCAGTTGGTGGAAATTCAGGAAGGCAGTCAGATTGTTATTCAAGACAGAACCATTTACGAAGATGCTCATATTTTTGCTCCCAATTTACATGAGATGGGCTTGATGAGCACACGTGATTTTGAAAATTATATCAGTTTTTTCAGAACCATCAGCAAAAAAGTAAATTCTCCGGACTTACTGATTTACCTGAAAGCTTCGCTCGGAACACTGGTAGGACAAATTGAACGCAGAGGCCGTGCTTATGAAGACAATATCCGTTTAGATTATTTGAAACAGCTGAATCAATACTACGACAATTGGATTGAGAATTATAAAGAGGGGCCTTTGTTAGTGATTAATGTAGATGATTTAAATTATGCAGACAAACAAGGTGATTTCAGTAAAGTGGTAGAAAAAATTGATGCAGAATTATTTG
>JADLAJ010000297.1 GCA_020848255.1 Chitinophagales bacterium | reverse complement strand
CGGGTGCGCCAAACACGTTCATCAAATCCTAAAAATAATTTGGCATTTTGTCCGTAGCCCAATTCTTTAATAGCTTTCAGCTTTTGCGGCGGAATAGTTCCGACATTAAATTTCACGTCCCGTAGCACGGTAAACGGAATCGTCAAAATAACCACATCTGCATAGGTAGATTTTCCGTTTTCAAAAATAAGCGAATAGCCTTCTCCTGCTTTGTTTATCTCTACCAGTTTATGCTCCAGATGTATATTGCCTACATCGGCTACTAACTCATTAATCAAAGAAACCACACCGCCTTTAATGGAATAACGCTCATCGCTATCACCATACAACTCCATTTCATTTTTTTCAGAGACGCTCAGCATATCAATAAAGTTCATGGCAGAATTATCTTCCAAATCCAATCCAAACTCTGACAAGTATCCGCAACGTAATAGTTCTTTCAACCATCCCGTAATGCCCAATCCAGTTATGTATTCATCCAGCGAAAGTTTATCCAAACGAACAAAAGCTGGAGTATCATAATTTGGTCCGCACGATTCCAAATCTTTTTGAATGATTGGCAGGAAATTTTTGAATTCATTAAACACCTGCTTTATCGTGTATCTTTTTCCGTCGATGACATACCATTCCCGGCCTTCGCCTTCGTGCAATGGATCGGCAGCATAATCGTTCAACTCTAATTTATATTCTTTGCAGAGCTCCAGCATTTCGGTGTGTACCGTATCTACAAATTCTCCGCCGATATCGAGCGTCAAACCGGGCAAAAACTCTAAAATCGTATGCATACGACCACCGCAACGTTTGAGTGCATCATAAATTTCATACTTTACGGCACCTGATTTTTTCAGATAACGCGCTGCATTCAATCCGGAAATACCGGCTCCGATGATAACCACTTTGGGTTTTAAAGATGTATCGGATGTTGAAGAACCGGAAGAAGAATTATTATTACAGGAAGTAAATAAAGGGATGGAAGACGCCACACCGGCAATCAATGCTGATTTGACGGAGGTATCTAAAAACTGGCGGCGGGAATAATATTGTTTTTCTTCGAGGGCATCCTCATCAATACCGTCTAAATAAATGCGTGATTTTTTTTGCAGATTATTCAGCAAAGGACTTTTGTATTTTGACATAGTATAAGTTTTTGGTAATGTCAATTTACAAAAAATCTATAATATCATCGTACTCTGCGTTTTTTATTTCGTTCGTAATCTTCAAAAATAAAATCTCCTAAACCATCCAGTGAGGTGTAAAATGCTTTGCCTTTATTAATTTCAGTAAACTCCTGTACATATTGTTGCAGATATGGATCTTTCGCAATCATGAAGGTTGTTATGGGAATATTTAAGCGGCGGCATTGCGCTGCGTAATTGTAGCATTTATTGACAATCTTTCTGTCTAAGCCAAAACTGTTTTTATAATATGTTAAGCCTTCTCTCAAACAGGTAGGCTTCCCATCCGTAATCATAAAAATATGCTTATTGGAGTTTTTTCGACGACGCAAAATATCCATTGCCAGCTCGAGTCCGGCTACCGTATTGGTGTGGTATGGTCCGACTTGTAAATACGGTAAATCTTTAACCTGTATCTGCCAGGCATCATTTCCGAAAACGATTACATCCAGCGTATCTTTCGGATAGCGTGTCATGATGAGTTCACTTAAAGCCATCGCCACTTTCTTCGCAGGTGTAATCCGGTCTTCGCCATACAATATCATGGAGTGTGAAATATCAATCATCAGCACGGTAGATGTCTGTGCCTGATACTCCTGTTCCATTACTTCCAGGTCGCTTTCCTGCAATAAAAATTCTTCCGAAGAATTATTGATTTGTGCATTACGAAGCGATTCTGTCATTAATATTTGTTCGGGTTTGTCGCCAAACTGATACGGACGGATATCGCCGGTGGGTTCATCGCCGTTACCGCCGAAATTGGATTTATGATTACCTCGACGCGATTTTTTCATCTTGCCAAATATTTCCTCCAGTGATTTCTGACGAATGGTCTTTTCCATTTTGGATGTCATCTTCAGATTATCACTTTGCGGATTTTCCGGCTCTAAATACCCTTTATCTACTAAGTCCCTGATAAAATCACCAAGTCCATACTCATTGTTGGTCAGCTTATATTGTTTGTCCAGATCCGTCAACCATTCCAATGCCTCTCGAGCATCACCGGAAGTGTAGGTGAGCAACTGACGCATGATGGTGAACAGCTTATCGAAGTCAGCCATGTTCTGATCCAGTATCGGTATATATTTGGTAAAACGGTAGCCGAGCATTTTAAATACTTAATAAACGAGTTATAAATTTAATAGAATCTTTTCAACAAGACAATTTCCGATGATTTTAGTTTTGATACCTTGTAATTTTATTGAAATTAAGATTCTAAATTGGAACAAAATTAATTTTAACACTGTTATAAGTGATATATAAAACTGAAGATGAAACGAATTGTTTTTTTACTGCTTACATTTTTAAGTTCTTCCATTTATGCTGCTGATTTCATGCATGATATCGGCGTTGGTTTCTGGTCAAAACTCAGAAATACGAACAATGCTGAGCCGACCAGCTACGGACCATTTGCACAATACATGCCGAGGTGTAATTTCAAAATAAAAGAAAACATGTCTGTTTCCCTGGCGTCACCCATTGCGATAGGTGCCAGATTTCATCCTACACAGGGCAATTATTTCCAACTACAATTACCGGCAACTGTGCTTTACAACATAGGACATGCGGCATTTAAGAAGGAGAAATTAAACGGAAATGTCGGCGGGTACATCGGTACAGGTTTTAACTACATCTTAAGTGCATCTGAAACATTGCGAGAAAGCGACTTCGGGTTAATTTCTCTTGCGGGTCTGCGTTTCTATACCCATCATCACAGCTTAGGCTTACAGGTTTCTTACACCCACGATTTCAGGTTTAAAAACAATTTTATCGGAGCTGGTTTCTTCTATACTTTTGGTTATTTTGAATAAAAAACCCCGAAGTGTAAAGTCTTCGAGGTTTATTAGATACCGAAACTAGTTCAGTAAGACGTACGTATTATTTCTTCACTACTTTCACACTGTATGAACCCGTATTTCCTTTGTCATATACCGTTTCATAAATAGCAACATAAATCGTTCCTTCTTCTCCTGCGACACCTTCATATTTTGTACCTGCTTGTTTTAACTGACCGTATTCACCGATTTTGTAAACAACCGAACCATATTTGGTTTCCATATCATCCGTGTAAGCACCATCTTTTGTTCCGCTTATATAACCATCCGGACCGTAAGTGCCACCGGAAAGGCTTTTTAATACAATCTTGCCAGTCGCGGTAATCACAAATTTGTCGCCACTTTTTACTTTAACACCTGTATTCAACCAACCTTTGTCATTATCATTTCCGGAGATGTGGTAATTAGCTTTTAGCTTATAGTTTCCATCGGCGCTCATGGTTGCTTCTTCCACCGGAGAGATATCCAGACTTTCAATTTTTTCACGTTTAAAGGTAAGATTGCCGTATTCTGCCTGAATGGTGATATCACCGAATGCCACAGAACCTTCAAGATAATTTGAACCATCGAATGTAACGGCATCATTTACACTTTGTCCGGAAGATAAATCTGCTTTTTTGTACAATTCATCCGTTAGTTGCTCAATCGTATAATTGTCTCTGTCGGATATTTTGTAAAACGGATTTTGAGTATAAGTAATGATGGTAGACAAAATTGGAGTGCCATACGCTAATAATCTTTCGTATACTATTTTTGCTTCGTTATCATTAGTAAGTGTTTGGAGTTTACTTAAATCAGGCAATACAGCCCCATCTTTTGTATGATCAGATACGATACCCAGCTTTAAATTGGTCACTTTTTCTATTGGAATGGTGAGAGAACCATAAGCGGTCACTACTGTGATTTTCGGCAGGGTGGTTTTTCCTGTCACCACATCGCCATTTTTTAATTTGACAGTCAACTGAACGTTTGCAGCATTCGTATTTGCTAACAACAAAAAGAACATTGCTGATAATAAGAAACTAAGTTTTTTCATGATTTTGATTTTGTGTTTTAAAATTACGTCATTACAACTAGAAAATAAATAGAATATTGGAATAAAAAGTTCCAATTAACACAAAATAAGGGAAAATGATCAGGATGCTTTTGCGGAGATGCAATTTTCGCAGGTTGCCAGTTCCATATACGGCGGAATATCTGCAGCCGTAAGATGTATGTATTGCTTAATAATCTCGCCTTTATGAACTAAAAAGATACCCGGCATCTGAAATGTATCAACACCATCGGGACTGCTGACAAACGCACCTTTTGTAATCCAAAGATAGATACCGCGAATCCAGACTTTATAACCCAACACCTGAGAAAGTGTACCGCGTTTTAAATGAAATCCTTTGTACAACATGGATTCCGGATCTGAAACCGTATCCAAATATTGAAGATTATATTTTTTTAGTTCTTCGTTTGCTTTTGCTTCATTGTGCATGTGCACCAAGACAATTTTAGTACCTTTTGCTTCTATATCAGGTCTTAATTTATTGATAAACCAAAGTGTTTCTTTGCAGAATGTACATCCGAAGTGACGTAAAAAAACAAGCATTACGGGTTGTTTAGCAGACAAATCTCTTAAACTTTCACCTTTATTAGTTTCATAAAAATCAAGTAATTCAGATACTTCTAATCCGTTCAGGTGTATCATTTCGTTATCCAGTAAGTACTGGTGGCGATATGCATTGTATAAAATAATTAGAAAAGGAATCAGCCAGAAAATATGGTTCGACAAAACCATGTTAAAAATAACAAATGGTTCTTCGCCACGATAATAAAAGTAAGTAAATCCTAATGTAACTGCTAGTTTAGTTACAAACCCCATAAGTACAACACGCCAGTGGCGCAGGGGGTTGGAAGCCGCCATTAAGTATCCGACACCAAAGACCACTTCATACAAACCAATAAATTGCCACAGCTGAGTATAGTTAGGATGCGATAAGGCAGCTAAATCAAACCAGAAAAACGGGAAAATAATTACTGAAATACCCCAGAGTATATGATAGGCTCCGGCTATGTAAAGAACGGCTTTAAACCAGGGTGTATTTTTTGAGTAAACTATGTTCATCTTTCTGTATTAGGCTATTAACCAATATTCAATGAAAATGTTCATGAGGCATTTAAAAAATGTCTGTGAATCTTAAAAAAGCCTATTTAAACCATTCGTTTTTAGTTTAAATAATTCTAAACATAGTTAAATTTTCGACTGTAAATCCTTTAACACTACAAGCATTCCGTTATGGTAAATACCAAATGCCGTAAAACCCTGTTCCGTCAGATTATCCAGCTGCTTTTTGGTATTCTTTTTATTGTGAAGTTCTATAGAAACAACAGCGCCTTCATTTCTTATTCTTTGTGCTTCTGAAAGTAAAAAATCAAACGATAACAAATCACTATCATACAATAGCGCCACTTTGTTAGACAGATTGGAAACCTTAAATTGTCTTTCTTCGAGAATGGCAACAACTCTTTCGAATCCTATGGAAAAACCACAAGCCGGAATATCTTCTTTACCATTTAATATTTTGCCAATCATCTTGTCGTAGCGTCCTCCACCGGCAATAGAACTACCAAATCCGTCTATTCCGATTTCGAAAATCTGTCCGGTGTAATATCCCATTCCTCTTACCAGTGATAAATCCAGTTTTATGGAATAAAGGTTGTTCGACTGTCCTGAAATGGTTTCAATCACCTGCTTCAAATCTGACAGAACATTTTCAGGGATATTAGGAAGCAACTTCGCAATAGTTTCAACAGTAAGTTTTGTATTTGCTGCTTCTTTAACTATCTCAATAAACTTATTTACAGAGGAATCCGGAAAGCCGGATTTTTGCAATTCATTCTGCACACCGTCTATTCCAATCTTATCTAACTTATCCAGTATAACGAATACTTTGCCAAAACTGCTTTCTTCAAAACCACAATATGCCGCAAAAGATTCCAGCACTCTTCTGTCGTTTATTCTTACAGTAAAATTTGTAAAACTTAATTGTTGCAATGCTGCTGCCGTTGCCAAAATCAATTGGATTTCTGCAATCACACCAGATGTACCGATGATGTCGATATCACATTGTGTAAATTGGCGGTAACGACCTTTTTGCGGGCGTTCTGCTCTCCACACACTGCCAACCTGAATCACTTTGAAATGCTGCGGCAATTTGGTACGGTTGTTTGCGTAAAACCTGCATAACGGAACCGTTAAATCATATCTTAATCCCAGATCGACCAGATCTTGTTCTTTGCTGGCTTCTGAAAGATTTAATTTATCGCCTCTTTTTAAAATTTTAAACAACATCTTTTCATTATCGCCGCCGTCACCACTGGTCAAGAAATTTATTCTTTCAACACAAGGTGTATCAATCTGAGCAAATCCGAATTTTTTATAACTCTCCGTAATAATCCCGGTTACATAATTACGCAATTCCACCTCTTTTGGACTGAGGTCTCTCATGCCTTCTGCCGGATTTGTATTTGTTATCATGCTTTTTAACTGCTTATTTTAATTTTTACAAAGAAATTTTATATCCACTTCCGAATTAAAATCTTTCATAAATAGTGCTCGCTGGCTGGCCTTTATCTTAAATGATTTTTCAGGGTAATAGATAATTTGCTGTTCATTTGAAAACAAGGCTGTTCCTGTTTTCTTTTCAATTTCCACAGAAATAACTTTTCCGCTTTTCTGCTCATAATTTACAGTCATCTTACGAACCGGAATTTTAGAGGAATTCGCAGCATATATATATTTCTGACCGTCGTTTAAAATTTGCACCTCATATTTACCTTTCCAGTTTGGTTTATTGATATCACAATCCAGCAAAATCTGCAGTTCCTTTTTCCAGTCCAGAATATCTATACTTTTAGATTCCGTATTGCCATTTACAGATACCAGTTTTTCTTCACCACAGCTTTGTTGTGTATTATTATCAATATCCAGCTGTACCATTTTAGCCAAATCGAAATAAACTTTTTTTGCGGAAGAAGATTCCTCTTTTGTTTGCTCATTTTGGCAGGCAACCAAAAATATTATTATGATGTACAGATATTTCATAATTAGAACAACGGCGTACCGTCCATTTCTTTTGGTATTTCCAGATTCATAATCTTTAAGATCGTTGGTGCGATATCCGCCAGTTTTCCGGGCTGCATAGTGTCTTTATAAAAATTGCTGATAAAGAATAAGGGTACAATATTTTTAGTGTGCGCTGTATTTGGAGTACCATCCGTATTTACAATATAATCAGCATTTCCATGGTCTGCTGTTACTAAAACTGCATAGTTTTTTTCCAATGCTTTTATCACAACTTCTTTCACGCAAGCATCCACTGTTTCTGCTGCTTTTACGGCAGCACTAAACACACCGGTGTGTCCTACCATATCCGTATTCGCAAAATTCAGACAAATAAAATCCGGCGTTTTTTCTTCGATATATTCTATCACCGCGTTCTTCACTTCCTGCGCACTCATCTCCGGCTGCAAATCATAGGTAGCCACTTTCGGAGACGGAATCATGATGCGTTCCTCGCCTTCAAACGTTTCCTCTCTCCCACCGGAAAAGAAAAATGAAACGTGCGGATATTTTTCCGTTTCCGCTATACGCAGTTGTGTCAATCCATTTTTAGAGATGACTTCGCCTAATGAATTCGGAATATTATCTTTTCCAAAAATAGTTTTAACATTAGCAAAACCTGCGTCGTAAATCGTCATCGTTACATAATACAAAGGCAGTGTCTGCATGCCAAAATCGGGCATCTCTTTTTGTGTCAGTACCGTCGTAATTTCACGGCACCTGTCCGTTCTGAAATTGAAACAAATCACCACATCGTCCTGCTCTATTACAGCCAGCGGATTTCCTGCTTCATCTGTTACTGCAATTGGTTTGATAAATTCATCCGTAACATTATTTACATACGATGCCTGAATTCCGGCTACAGCATTTGCAAATTTCTC
This sequence comes from Chitinophagales bacterium, assembly GCA_020848255.1. Classification (GTDB taxonomy): domain Bacteria; phylum Bacteroidota; class Bacteroidia; order Chitinophagales; family JADIYW01; genus JADJSS01. Next base: position 10,853 of record JADLAJ010000297.1, on the reverse strand, counting down.
ACCTTCTCCTTTCACCAGCAAGTCATACGCAAGTTTAATGCGCTCCCAGCGTTTGTCTCTGTCCATGGCATAATAACGTCCGCAAACAGAAGCTATTTTCGTTGGTGTATTCAAACAAAAATTATGCAAGTCCTGCATAAAAGGCAATCCACTTTTAGGATCCGTGTCTCTGCCATCAGTAAAAGCATGCACAAAACTATGTTGCACACCATTTTCCTGTGCGCTTTTTATCAGGGCTTTTAAATGATTGATATGCGAGTGAATGCCTCCGTCGGAAACCAGTCCCATAAAGTGAACTTTCTTTTGATTTACATTCGCATATTCAAAAGCAGCCAACAGCACTTCATTTTTACCTAATTCTCCGCTTTGTACTTTTTTATTAATCAGCATCAAATCCTGATACACCACTCTTCCTGCACCCAAATTCATGTGACCTACTTCCGAATTACCCATCTGGTCTTCGGGTAAACCTACATATTCGCCATGCGTCAGTAAACCCGTGTTGGGGTACTGCAGATATAAGCTATCTGTAAAAGGTGTATTGGCCGCCTCGATAGCACTGGATGCGGGGTTACGGTTTATACCCCATCCATCCATAATTATCAACATTGCTTTTTGTTGCTGACTCACTTTTGTTAATTTTTATTAAAAAAAAACTATTTTTAGCCTTTCTTTGGCACAGATTGTGCGATACAATACACGAAAATACGATTTTATGAAGGTTTTAAAGCCAATATTGCTCTTTATATTTTGTTTACTTTTTTGCATGCATGCAGAAAGTCAGGATGTAATCAGTTCTGTGCCTGCTGCTTTAAAAACCGCCAATGCATCTGCAATTGCCAAAAACTTCGACAAACGGGTGGATGTTACGATTGATGACAATGCTGATAATTACAGTAGTGAGCAGGCTGAAATGATTTTAAAAAGCTTTTTAGGCAAGTTTTCAAGCAGAGAATTTTCAGTGGTACATAAAGGCACATCTACGGATGGTGCACAATACATCATTGGAAGTCTGAAAACGAATTCAGCTAATTTCAGAACCTACATTTATGTTAAAAAATCAGACGGTGTAAATTACATTCAGGAAATCCGTTTCGAAAAAGAGTAATTTAGGATACTTAAAATTACTACTTTTGCTATATGTTAGATAATCAAGAACTCAACAAATTTATTTCTGATGCTTTACGGGAAGATGTACATGAAGGTGATCATTCTTCCTTAGCTTCCATAGATAAAAACGCACAAGGAAAAGCAAGACTTTTAGTAAAAGATAAAGGCATATTATGCGGAATGGAAGTAGCAAAAGCTGTTTTTGCAAAAGTGGATGAAGACTTACGTGTAGATGTTCATATTCCGGAAGGCTCCACCATAAAATATGGTGACGTAGCTTTTCATGTATACGGAAGTGCCATTTCCATTTTAACTGCAGAACGCCTTGTATTAAATTGTATGCAGCGCATGAGTGGTATTGCGACTAAAACCAGTGAATACGCAAAAGCCATTGAAGGCACTAAGGCCAAAGTCATTGACACCCGAAAGACCACACCCAATCTTCGTTTTCTGGAAAAATATGCCGTAACGGTAGGTGGTGGTTTCAACCATCGTTTCGGTTTGTATGACATGATTATGCTGAAGGATAATCACATTGATTTCTGTGGCGGCATCACCAAGGCAGTACATAAAGTGCATGAGTATTTAAAAGCAAATAATCTGAATCTTCGTATTGAAGTGGAAACCCGCAGTTTAGAAAATGTGAAAGAAGTACTCAACTGTGGCGGTATTGACAGAATTATGCTGGATAATTTTGTGCCTGAAAAGGTAAAAGAAGCCGTTGATTTAATTAACGGAAAATACGAAACCGAAGCGAGTGGCGGTATCACTTTAGAATCCATACGTTCGTTTGCAGAAACCGGTGTGGATTTTATATCGGTGGGTGCACTTACCCATTCCGTAAAAAGTCTGGATTTAAGTTTGAAAGCGGAGATTAATTAAATAATGAAGCAATTAAATAATTCAATAATGAAAAATTCCTTATTATTTTTACTGACTTCATTTTATTATTTTTTTGCTTATTCCCAAAGCGAAAATGATATCGCGTATATTCGTTCAATAGTAGAAAAAACGAATACATATTCAAAGAATTATCAAACTGCCATTTTAAAATCAGATCAGGGTTTATCTACCGAAGGAAATGAAATTACCGTTTATACTGAACAATTGAATGAAATAAAACTAATCAAAGAAATTTATTTTGGCGAAATGGGTAAAACTGTTATTTCTAACTACATAGAAGACAATCATCCGGTTTTTATTTTTAAAGAATACTACACGTATAAATTTCCAATTACTTTTAAAGAATTTAATTCAAACGATTTCACCAAAACAGATGAACGTTTTTATCTGAAAAACAACCGGATTATCAAATGGATGAAGGAAAAGAAAACATTGAAAACGTATCCTAAAAATGCAGCGAGTATAGAATCCAATATGATGGAACATGTGGCATCACTGATTACACAATTTGAGAAAGAGAATAAAGAATAATTGCATGAAGAAAAAAGTACGCTTTATAGTAAATCCAAAATCAGGCGGCACCTTTGGTGCAAAGTTCTCTGAACGTTTAGTAAAACAGAATCTGGATTTAACAAAATTTGAGTACGATATTTTCGTGACCAAATATGCGGGTCATGCCATTAAAATAGCACAACAATCACTGATTGAAGGCATAGATATACTCGCTGTTGCCGGCGGCGATGGCACACAGAATGAAGTGGGTCAGGTACTGGTGAATAAGCCTATCATCATGGCAAGTATCCCAACCGGTTCGGGAAATGCAAACGCACGAAAACTCAAAATTCCGATTGATGTGGCTAAATCCATTCAGCTCATCAACACGGGAAAAGCCTTTAAAATTGATGCACTTATTTTAAACGGACAACCATTCTTTATGGCAGCCGGAATCGGTTATGATGCTAAAGTGGTGGAACAATTCGACAAGATTCCGTTTCGTGGGATTGGTGCTTATTTAACGGGAGTTTTAACGACTGCGTTTACCTATAAACTACCACATTTTTCTATTGAGATAGACAATGAAAAGACAATAGAAACGGAAGCCTTTACCGTGCTCATTACAAGTACCGGACAACTGGGTTATAATGTAGAATTTACCAAAAACAGCATCTTGAATGATGGTAAATTTGAAATCACCATTGTAAAGAATTTCGACCGCTCTAAAGTTCCGAATTTGATTTATGAAGCATTGTACGGTGATATCGCCAGCCAGTCCATGCTGGAAACGCATCAGGTCAATAAGATCTTAAAAATCAGGACAAACAAGATTGAAAGCATACAGATGGACGGCGACTATAAAGGAAAAACGAACTACATTGAAGTGAGTTGCAAAAAACAGGCGCTGAATTATTTAGTGGATAAAGATTTTAAATTATAAGTATGACCGACGACTGGAAAAAGAAATTAGGTGCAGCTACCGTCTACTCTACCAACCCGGATTTTAAATTTGAAACAGAAGAGGAAGAAACGGAAACCTTGCCCAATAATAAACAACAACTTATTGTCTCTATTGACAAGAAACAACGTAAAGGAAAAACCGTCACTTTAATTGAAGGCTTTATTGGCAAAACAGAAGACCTGGAAGCGCTGGCGAAACTGCTGAAAACCAAATGCGGTGTGGGCGGTTCTGCCAAAGACGGTGAAATCGTGATTCAGGGAGATTTCAAACAGAAAGTAAAAGAAATTCTGGAAAAAGAAGGATATAAGGTGAAAGTGAAATAGTGAGTTCTACGTCATTGCGAATGCATTGTAAATTATTGAGTTTGCAATAATAGTAATGCATGAAGCAATCTGTGCAATTTTATTCAACAGATTGCTTCGTTCCTCGCAATGACGTTATCATCAATCTCTGCGTGTAATAAAACATGAATCTCCAAAACGAAATATCAAACCTCAAACACCAAGCTTTACAAAATAAAAAGGCCTACCAAAAGCTTATTCTTGAACTAAAAAAACTGAAGTCTTACGATGTGGATGAATTATTTCACACACAACATGAAGTAGTGTTTGCCGAAATAGATTGTCTGCAATGTGCCAACTGTTGCAAAACCACTCCGGCCTTAGTTTCCAATGAAGACATCAACCGCATTTCCAGACACCTGCATATTTCAGCAAAAGATTTCATGGCGAGATATGTTGCAAAAGATGATGATGGTGATACGGTTTTAAATAAAACACCCTGTACTTTTTTAGGAACGGATAATAAATGTTCTATTTATGAAGTGCGTCCTTTTGCCTGTAAGGATTACCCGCACACCAACCGAAAAAAGATGCAGCAGATTTTAGAACTGACCGTAAAGAATACCGAAATCTGTCCTGCCGTGGTGCGCATTTTAGAAAATATGGAGAATAGTATGGAGTGATTTATTTCGCGAATAATTTCAGCATTTTATCCCAGAACCAGCTTTCTTCTGCTTTAAACACGCCTTCAATCAAACGATCTACTTTGGTGGCAAGCTGGTATACTTCATTTACTAATTTTTGAAATTGTTTCGTATCCTCGTTTTTCACCGGAATATCCAGTTCTTTCAGGTTGGTCAGTAATTTTAAGATAGGATCCAGTTCCCGTGTTTTTCTGATTTTCGCCACCTGTCTGGCAATCTTCCATACATCTTTTTCTCCAACAAAATAATCTCTTCTTTCGCCCGGTTTAAAAACCTTGGTCACCAATCCCCAATCTGTGAGTTCACGAATATTCATATTGGCATTTCCTCTGGAAATAGATAATTCCGACATGATTTCTTCCGTACTGAGTGCATCTGTGGAAACCATCATCAGCGCATGAATCTGCGCCATGGTTTTATTGATTCCCCATTGAGAACCAAGGGCTCCCCAGGCCTGTACAAACTGCTGTTTGGCTTCTTTTACTTGCATACTCAAATTTAAGATAAAGTTTTAAAACTTTCAAGAAATACTGAAAGCGAATAATGACTTTAACAATATTTGACCGAATACTCATTGAAAATGACCGCTTACTCATTATAATTGATTTACATCAAGAAACAACGTAACCTTGTAGTACAAACAAATACCATAAAACGACCATAAAACTATGATTAACCTTTTTATGAGTTTCTCATAAATTTCAATAATTCTTAGTTGCGTGTGCCCAGATGCAATGTCTGGGCTTTTTTATGGGTGCAGCAAAAATAGTATTAAGAAAGATTAAAAAACAAATGACTTAGGTTAGCACCCTTATCTTTGAACATGTCTGTTTCAAGAGTTAGAGTCTTTACGGTTTTTATATTGTTGTCAATCATACTATCCAAACAATATCAACTGTTATATTATTTTCCGGTCATGTTTATTTCGCTGGAATATCTGAACTCTAATAAACAATACATTTCCGCATACAATTACAAATTTTTAAATGCACTTTTTGTAGGCTATGTGCTGTTTATTTGCATTGACAGAAGCCGTCCGTATAAATTTTATGACGGGATTGAAATCATCATTAATTCCTTTGAGCATTTGCTGTTCGGCTTTATCATCTGCATAAAAATGGCAGTGTATTATTCCATTTTTCTAAATAAATTATCACTACAAAAAAATGAGCGTTTAGGAATTGTAATTGTATTTAATATTTTCGGATTTTTAAATGAATTCTTTCAAAACTGGTACAAGCACCAATCCCAATGGCACTTGAATTTCGATTCCAGAAAAGATATTCTGATGAACATCACAGGCACCTTGCTTTTTTATTTCTTATTTGAGAAAATCAACAGAATGGTTCATTTAAAAAATAGTTATAAATTGTAACGCGAATTAAAGCGACTTCAGCAAATATTTATACAATGGAAAAAGAGGAAGCCAATAAACTAATCGATGAGTATATCTTAAATGGTAAAAGAGAAGAAGCGGTGAGAGTTGTGATGAATTATTACTCCATCTCTTTTACAGAAGCAAGTGAAAAAGTGGACGCCTATATCCCGAGATTGATAAATCGTCAGCAAAAAACTACCGACAAGGGTATTTTCGCAGGATTTGGCATCATCATTTTGATATTAATCGGCATTATCGGCTTCTTACTATCGGGTATTTTTTATGTGTGTTACAAATTCATAGAAGCTCTCTGGCACTAAAGCATTCTTTTTTGATTTAACTTTCAGGGGATTATGTTTGTTGAAAAATAAATCTCCTTACAATTCCGTTTTGAAGGCTTTTCTGTCGTAATTTCACTATCATTTACAATAATTTATTTTAACTATCTATGTGCGATTTCGCTCCTCTTCATTGTCATACACAATATTCACTTTTAGACGGTGCAGCAGATGTGGATGCCATGGTAAAAAAAGCCAAGGCAGATAACATGCCTGCTGTTGCTATTACCGATCATGGCAATATGTTTGGTGCTTTTAAATTTTTTGCCGCCTGTAAAAAACACGGCGTCAAACCCATTTTAGGCTGTGAAGTATATGTGGTAGAAGATCGCTTTAATAAAAAATTCACCCGCGAAAATAAAGACAAACGCTATCATCAGCTGCTGATGGCAAAAAATGAAATCGGATATAAAAATCTGATGAAAATTGTATCGCTCGGTTTTATCGATGGCATCTATATGGATTTCCCGCGTGTGGACAGGGAACTGATTAAACAGCACAGTGAAGGTATTATCGCAACAACATGCTGTGTGGGTGCAGAAGTGCCGCAAACCATGATACACAAAGGTCCGGAAGCGGCAGAAAAAGTGTTCCTGGACTGGCTGGATATTTTCGGCGAGGATTATTATATAGAATTGCAACGACACGATATTTATGATTTGGACAACACCGGATGGAGTCAGGAACGTATCAATCAAGAATTACTTAAAATTGCAGAAAAACACAAGGTAAAAGTTATAGCCACTAACGATTCTCATTATGTGGACCAGAAAGACAGCGAGGCGCATGACATTTTATTATGTCTGCAAACCGGCAAGGATTTCACCGATCCGGATAGATTTAAGTTCCCGAATGATAAATTCTTTTTCAAGACGCAATATGAAATGAAGGAACTCTTCAAAGATGTTACCTTTGCTATTGAAAATACACTGGAGATTGCAGAGAAAGTGCAGTCACTGAATTTGCAACGCGATATATTGTTACCAGCATTTAAACTTCCCGTTGGGTTCACCAATCAGGATGATTATTTGAAATTCTTAACTTTCGATGGCGCCCGCAGACGCTGGGGGGAAATCTTACCGATTGATATTATCGAACGGCTCGACTTTGAGTTGAAAACCATTCAACACATGGGATTTCCCGGTTATTTCTTAATCGTACAGGACTTCATCAATGAAGGGAAAAAACTCGGTGTTTCTATCGGGCCGGGACGTGGTTCTGCAGCAGGTTCCGCCGTTGCCTATGCCATCGGGATTACCAATGTGGATCCAATTAAATACAATTTACTCTTTGAGCGTTTCCTGAATCCCGACCGTATTTCTATGCCGGATATAGATATCGACTTTGACGACGAAGGAAGACAAAAAGTAATTGATTATGTAATTGATAAATACGGAAAGAACCAAGTAGCGCAAATTATCACTTACGGTACTATGGCTGCCAAGAGTTCTATCAAAGATGTGGGACGTGTTTTAAAAGTTCCCTTATCCGATACCGATAAAATGTCGAAGCTGGTGCCGGAACGTCCGAAAGTGACCTTAGCGGAAGCATTTAAAGAAGTAGAGGAATTACGCAACTTTCGTCACAACGGACAAATGCAGGAACGCACCTTAAAACTGGCGGAAGATCTGGAAGGCTCGATACGCAACAGAGGTATTCACGCTTCGGCAGTAATCATTGCACCCGATGATATTGTCAACTATGTTCCGGTGTGCACCGCCAAAGATGCGGATTTATTAGTTACCCAATTTGACGGCAGTATCATTGAATCTGCGGGCATGCTAAAAATGGACTTTTTGGGGTTGAAAACCTTAACGATTCTGCGCGATGCCTTGCGATTAATAGAAAAAATCCACGGAATAAAAATTGATTTAGATACTATTCCCTTAGACGATAAAAAAACATTTGAGCTCTACCAGAAAGGTGATACCATCGGTACCTTCCAGTTTGAAAGTGCGGGTATGCAAAAATACCTGCGCGATTTAAAACCGGATAAATTTGATGACTTAATTGCGATGAATGCCTTGTATCGCCCCGGTCCAATGGATTATATTCCAAGTTTTGCTGCGCGTAAAAACGGAAAAGAAGTAGTAACCTACGACTTACCGGAAATGAAAGACCTGCTGGAAGAAACCTACGGCATCACCGTGTATCAGGAGCAGGTGATGTTGCTTTCGCAGAAACTGGCCGGCTTTACCAAAGGGAAAGCAGATGAGCTGCGAAAAGCGATGGGTAAAAAAGACAGAGCAAAGCTCGACTCTCTGAAACCCATGTTTATTGAAGGTTGCCAGAAAAACAATCTGGATCCGAAAATATGTGAGAAAATCTGGGTTGACTGGGAAAAATTTGCCTCGTATGCATTCAACAAATCACACTCTACCTGCTATGCCTTTGTTGCCTTCCAGACAGCTTACTTAAAAGCGCATTATCCGGCAGAATACATGGCTTCTGTCTTATCGCACAATATGAGTGATATCAAGCAAATCAATTTCTTTTTAAGTGAATGCCGCAGAATGCAGGTACCAACGCTTGGTCCTGATATCAATGAAAGCGATGTGCGTTTCTCTGTAAATAAAGCGGGTGAAATACGTTTTGCACTTTCTGCTATAAAAGGCGTGGGTGAAGCAGCTGTAACAGATATTTTAATTGAACGGGAAAAAGGCGGTCACTTCAAAAATATTTTTGATTTGACAAAACGTGTAAACTCCCGTTCCGTTAACAAAAAAAATATAGAGTCACTGGCACAGGCCGGTGCATTCGATAGTTTTCCGAATACCCATCGCGCGCAATACTTTTATAAATACAAAGACGATTCTTCTTTTATAGAGCTTGCCATTCGTTTCGGCAATAACGTGAAAGAACAAAGTGCCTCCACCGCTTTTTCCCTATTCGGCGACACGGCAGATGCAGAAATTCCGGAACCGGAAATTCCGAATACCAATCCATGGCAGTCTTTTGAGAAACTGCAAAAAGAAAAGGAAGTAACCGGTATTTATATTTCAGGACATCCGTTGGATGATTTTGAGCTGGAAATAAAAAATTACACCAACACCACTTTCGATGATATTGAACGGTTCAGGGATAAAGAAGTAAGTGTGGCCTGTATGGTGTCCAGTGTCAATAAACGCATGGATAAAAACGGCCGCCCATGGGCAATTGTAGTGATGGAGGATTTAGACAGCACGATGGAGTTTGCGTTCTTCAGTGAAGATTACAACAAGTACCTCGCGTTTTTAGATCAGGGAAACAGATTATTAATTAAAGGCTTTTATAAACAAAGTTACCGCGACCGCGAAAAGTATGAGCTAAAAGTAAGCCAGATGGAATTTCTGCAGGATGTGCTGGAAAAATACTGCAGAGGCGTTCGACTCATGCTGCACTATAAAAACTTAGACGAAACAACCGTTGACAGAATATATAAAATCGTTTCCAAACATCAGGGTAAAAAACCATTTACCATTTATTTGTACGACGACAATGAACAGCCACTTACTTTTCAATCCGGGAAAACGGGTGTGCGTATCACAAAAGATTTATTTTATTTGCTAAGTGCAATTCCGGATATTGCCGTAAAATTAATTATCTAAAAATATAGTTATGCCTGTTCCAACACAATACCAAACTGCAATTCCTTATTTAATTGTAGAGAATGCAAGTGCATTTTTATTTTTCATGCAAAATTTATTTAATGCTGAAATTACAGAACTACACCATAGAGATGAAGCCAAGGTGCATGTAATGCACGCAGAACTCAAAACAGGCAATGCTACTATCATGTGTGCTGATGCAACAGAACAATGGGCAAAACAAGCGGCGGGAATCTTTATTTATGTAGAGAACGCTGACAATACGTATCACAAAGCAATACGACTGGGTTGTACTTCAGTAATGGAATTATGCGACCAACCCTACGGCAGAACCAGTGGTGTGAAAGATATGTTTGGCAACACCTGGTGGATTACTTCTTTATAATTTCTTAACCGCAAAGCTCACAAAGTTTTTCGCAAAGTTTACAAAGAAAGACTTCATATCTTTGCGGGTTTTCTCTGTGAACTTTGCGGTTAATTTTTTTTGGCACGGCGATTGTATTACGGTTTTCAATAAAATTCATTCTTATGAAAAAAATCTTTACACTCGCTTTTTCCATTTTAATGGTCAGCCAATTATTTGCTGCTGCCGAATTTTTCGTAAAAATAAATTCAAATGGAAATTACACCGTTAGTCTGAATAATCAGATTATTACTTCATCCACCAACACTTTTCGTTTCTTCGATTTGTATCCCGGCAATTACAACCTCAAAGTATATGAAAACGGATTTAACGGAAGAACATTATTTGATCAGCCTGTAGCTATTACCGATGGGTACAGAACCGTGGCGGAATTAGACAGATATTCCAACTTGAGAATTATCGCTAAATTACCATTTGTGCAAAGCTCCTGGTATATCGATAACCTGATAACGAATCAGAACAATCAGCCTACCTGCGGCACTCCGTCGTCTTCCTGCCCTAAGCCTCCTAAACCGGGACAGGGACCACACTGGAACAATGGTAACAACAACGGCGGATGGAATAACAATTATCCGTTCAACAATAATTATCCGAATGGTTATCCAAACAATTACCCGAATAACTATCCAAACGGTGGCGGAAACTATGGCTACGGATACGGCAATGTAATGG
>JADLAJ010000296.1 GCA_020848255.1 Chitinophagales bacterium | reverse complement strand
TTACTACTTACCACTAATACCCAAACGCATAATATTTCAATCCGTTCTGGTCGGGGTATTTACCCTGAATTAAAATACCATTTCCTTTGCTGTCATTCACTAAATCTTCCAGGTCTTCTTTCTTTGTTACCGCTCTGTTGTTGATACCTACAATCACAAAACCTTCCTGCATGTTGGTATTTTGTTTAATAATACCGTCTTTTATTTTAGTCACTTTCAACCCTCCGCTGACACCCAGCTTTTTAGCTTCCAGGCTGCTCAATTCATCCACGCTGATGCCCAGATTATCCAACACACTTCCTGTTTTCGGCGCATCTTCTTTCGTCAGTAAGGCCGTTTTGTTGTCTTTGGATTTCAGCGTTACTTCTTTCGTTATAGTATTGCCGTCTCTGTAAATTTCCAGTTTCACTTTGTCGCCGGGGCGGTAACGTGCCACATGTTCCTGCAAATCTGCAGAGTTTTTAATTTCCGAATCGCCTACCTTCATAATCACATCACCGCGTTTGATGCCGCCTGCTTCTGCCGCACTTTCCTTATTTACTTCGGCAATATAGGCTCCCTGAATTTTGTTCAGTTTCAGATCTTTGGCCAGCTCATCGTCAATCTCGCGAATATTCACCCCGAGAAAACCTCTTTGCACCACACCGAAATCTATCATGTCTCTCACCACCTTATTCACCAGATTGGACGGTATGGCAAATGAGTATCCTGCATAAGAACCGGTAGGTGTGGCAATAGCCGAATTGATACCAATTAAGTTGCCGCCCAAATCCACCAGGGCACCACCGCTGTTGCCTGGATTTACTGCCGCATCTGTTTGTATGAAGGATTCGATAGCCAGGTTGCCGGCTTTCTCTCTTAAAATATTGATGTTGCGTGTTTTTGCAGAAACGATACCCGCTGTAACGGTAGATGCCAGATTAAACGGATTACCTACTGCCAGTACCCATTGTCCCACCTGCACGTTGTCTGAATTCGCAAAAGTCAGGAACTGCAAATCTTTGGCATCGATTTTCACCACCGCTAAATCTGTGCTAGGGTCGGTGCCGATTATTTTAGCTTTGAATTCACGGTTGTCGTATAAATTTACTTTTATCTCATCCGCACCTTCCACTACGTGATTGTTGGTTACAATATAGCCGTCGTTGCTAATGATAACACCTGAACCGGAAGCTTCCTGGTCTTGCAGCTGCGGCATTTCAAACGGAGCACCGCCATTGCCGAACGGATCGCCGAAGAACTGGAAAAACGGATTCATTTGCTGCAGTTGTCTTCTGTCTGCTTTCTTCGCCTTAATAACCGTATTGATATGTACAACAGCCGGTGTGCTTACTTTTGCCGCTTCTACAAATGCATCGTTGGGCAAAGCACCCGTGTAACTTGCCAGCCTGAAAGGAGAGCTGTTGCTTTCCCTGATCACTGTTGCCTGTTGTTTGTTAAAGTGATGAGTTACGGCTAATGCCGTCATTGCGCTGATCATTCCGATAATAAAATAGCCTGTTAATTTTTTCATGCGATTCTTTTTTGAGTGATGTACAAATTTCACATCTTACAACAAAATTATTTATCAAAATTTCTTAAAAGCCCGTTAAAAAAAGTTAACTATATATTCGCTTATAATTTCTTAAAACACATAGATATATAGAATTTCAGGAGACAAGAAATACAATGCTAAACGTTAAATAATCCCGAGTGCGACATAGATTATTCATCTTTGATGAATAACTCTGTTTACCTATTTCGTACTTTAAATAATTAAAATGTTAGTCTATGAAGCTATGTGTTTAAAAATCATTTTTTGAATTTTGTGTTATTGTAATTAAATGTTGAATGAATACGTTAATTTTGAAACATGCATTTTGATTTTTTTAAATACCAGGGAACAGGCAATGACTTTGTACTGATTAATAATCACCGGCTTTCTTTTCCAAAAGAAAATCATGAACTGATCCGCGAAATCTGTGACAGAAGATTCGGGATTGGTGCTGACGGTTTAATGCTGCTGGAAGAAACACCGGGTTACGATTTTAAGATGGTGTATTACAATTCAGATGGGAATGAAAGTACCATGTGCGGTAATGGCGGAAGATGTATCAGCGCGTTTGCAAAGCATTTAGGTTTGGTAGAAAACAGCGGAAAATTCATTGCAGTAGACGGCGAGCATGAGTTTGTAATTACAAACGAAATTGTAAAACTTAAAATGATTGATGTGGAAAGTAAGGGCATGCATCTGGAAAATGAGGATGATGTGTTGTTTACCGGTTCGCCGCATTATGTGAGTTTCAGGAACGATATTGAAAAAATAAATGTTACAGAGGAAGCAAGAAAAATCAGGTATAATGCGACTTATGCAAAAGAAGGTATTAATGTGAATTTTGTGGAAGCGAATGAAGGGAAAATAATGATGCGTACCTACGAACGCGGTGTGGAAGACGAAACCCTTTCCTGCGGTACCGGCACGGTAGCAGTGGCCCTGAGTTTTGCAGAACGAAATAATCTGGAAGCGGGTACGGTAGAGATACTAACACCCGGCGGAAATCTGGCTGTTTCGTTTACAAAAGAACAAAGTATCTTTACCAATGTATGGCTGGAAGGGCCTGCAAAATTAGTGTTTACAGGAAGTATAGATGTATAATAAGACTTCACCTTTACCGATTTGGTCAGTCAGGGCTGAGGTAGAAAGGAAAGAAGATGATTTTGATTTAGAACTGAATTGGATAGTAAATAGACCTCACCCCAAGTCAAACTAGTTTGACTTTTCCCCTCTCCATTTGGAGAGGGGTGGTTCCAACAAAGTCGGAATCGGGGTGAGGTGGAAAGGAAATTTGGCAATATGTTTGAGAAAATATTTTTTGATTCTTCTAAAAACATTGTTAACAATGCGAAAGAGTTAAGGCAAAGACAAACAAAAGCGGAAGAAATATTGTGGTCTTACCTGAGAAATAGAAAACAAAATGGATATAAATTCAGAAGGCAACATTATATTAAGACATACATTGTTGATTTTTATTGTGCTGAAAAAATGTTGTCGGTTGAATTAGATGGAGGAATTCATAATACTAAAGAGCAAAATGAATACGATCACAACAGGACACTATTTTTAACTGAACAAGGTATTAAAGAGTTGAGATTCACGAATGAGGAAATAGTTGAAAATGTTTTAGATGTTTTGGATAAAATAAGATTTGAATTGAACAGTAAATCAAACCTCACCCCGTCGAGCATTGCTCGACACCCCTCTCCAAATGGAGAGGGGTAGACCGACAAAGTCGGTCAGGGCTGAGGTGAAAGGAATGACAATGAAAAAATAGTTGATTTTGATTTACAGGTGAATACAGAATAAAATTGAACAGTAAATCAAACCTCACCGCGTCGAGCTTTGCTCGACACTCCTCTCCAAATGGAGAGGGGAAGACCGACAAAGTCGGTCAGGGGTGAGGTAGAAAGGAAATACAATAACGGATATGATTAAAATTTACAAAAAAACAGGAGAGGAGCTTACGCTGATTCAGCAGCCGGAAACGGATTGCTGGATAAATATTGCACCGCCGTTCAATATGGAACAGCTGGAGCAACTGGCCAAACAACTCAACGTCCCGTTTTCTTATATCGTCGATTGTATTGACCAGTACGAACGTTCCCGTTATGAAAAACAGGATACTTCCAGATTAATAGTTATCAATACACCGATTTTAAATGAAGGATTTGATCTGGAAGATGAGGCTACTTATATTACCATTCCGGTAGGTATTATCCTGATTCCTGAAATGATACTGACGGTTTGTTCTGTCAACAATCCGATGGTAGAATGGTTTGAAAAAAATGTACTGAAGAATATCGAACTCGAAGACAGAAGTCACTTTGTACTTAAAATATTTGAACGTAACGTTTTTTATTTTTTACACTATCTGCGCGAAATCAACAAGCGCATTTCACAAATTGAGAAAGAATTAAATTACTCGAGCAGAAATCAGGAACTGAATAAATTGTTGCATTTACAAAAAGCACTGATTTATTTTGTAAACGACTTGCGTGCCAACGAAATGGTGCTGTTGAAAATTCAACGTACCGATTTTCTGTTGCTGGAGGATAACACCGATGCCAAAGAGCTGATGCAGGATATTATTATCGATAATTCGCAGGCATTGGAAATGGCGAATGTGTACTCCAACATTTTAGGAAATATGATGGGTGCCTTTGCCTCCATTATTTCCAACAATTTAGGGCATGTGGTAAATCGTTTAACGGCGGTCACCATTGCACTGATGGTTCCTACCTTGATTGCTGGCGTTTACGGTATGAACGTGGACCTGCCGTTTCAGCACCACCCGCACGCCTTCACTATTGTGGTTATTATCAGCGTGGTGGTCACGATTGCCTTTGTGGTGTATTTCAGAAAAAAAAGATGGCTGTAGTGAAGTAAAAGTATTAATGACAAAGGATATAGGTGTTTTAAATAAAATATAAATTAGAATCGTCATTCCGGGTGCAGCGAGGAATCTGTTCAATAAAACAACGAAACAGTTCCAGCTTACAGATCAGGAACTCTCTCTGCGGTCGAGATGACGGGTTAAATAAAAAAAATAAATGAATAACGAACTCGCAACGATACGCATCATTCTAATTTTCTTCGCTTCCATAGCGGTGTTGTTTTTACTGTATTTGTTACAGGATTTGTTGATTCCGCTCATGTTGGCTATGTTCATAGCCCTCCTGCTGCAGCCGGCACTCGTTTGGTTTGAAAAGAAAAAAGTACCGCTGTGGTTAAGTGTCAGCATCACCGTGCTTTTTTTACTGGTGTTTTTCTTCACCATCGGTGCGGTTATTTACAAAACCGGTTCTCAGATTTTTAGCGAGAAAGAATACATCATCAGTCAGGTGAAACTAAAACTGGCAGGTTTGTTACAGATGTACAACAACATTACGGGCAAAGAACTCGACCTGGAAGCCACTATAGAAAATATCACCAGCAGTATTTCTTCCGAATCCATCGTGCATAATTCAGGTTCAATTTTCGGCGCATTGGGTTCTTTGTTTGAAGAGCTGTTACTTACGTTTATTTACCTCGTGATTATCCTATCGGGAATTATGAAATACGAAAACTACCTGCATTATCTGGGCGGAGAAACTAAAAGTAAAAAATACATTCTGGCCTTTGAGCAGGTGAAGAGTTCCATAGTCTCATACATGAAAGTGAAATTTGCGTCCAGTTTAATTTACGGTGTAGGGCTGGCTGTGATTTGCAAGTTGTTTGGTTTACAGTTTGCCTTTTTCTGGGGATTTATAGGTTTTGTGCTCAATTTCCTTCCGGTGTTTGGCGCCATTATCGGATTAATTCCTGTTTTTGTCATGGGGCTTATTCAGTTTGATACCATTTATACAGCTATAATTTTAAATCTCACAGCTTACGGTTATCATTTTTTTCTGGCGTCTATCTTAGAGCCGGTATTTATGGGCAACCGAACTTCGCTGAATACTATTGTAGTAATTACCGGCTTATTGTTTTGGGGTTACCTCTGGGGCATTTACGGTATGTTTCTGTCTGTACCAATGATGGTATTAACCAAAGTTATTCTTAGCCAGATAGAAGGCACCGAAGTGATAGTCCGTTTACTCGGTAATCAGAATAAGTAACTTATGTTTAAACTCT
>JADLAJ010000295.1 GCA_020848255.1 Chitinophagales bacterium | reverse complement strand
TGAATGGCGGCAGCTATGGCGGGTATAAATATTATGATGCGAGTACCGTCAAATATTTTACAAGCAAACAATATCCAAACAACCGAAGAGCCATGGGTTTTGATAAACCAACGCCAGTCGGACAAGACGGACCGACCTGCGATGCCGCTTCAGCAGAATCGTTCGGACATACAGGTTTTACAGGGACCATCGCCTGGGCAGATCCGAAAAATAATTTAATTTTTATTTTCCTGTGCAACCGTGTCTATCCTTCTTCAGAAGTAAATACCTTAGCAAAACAGAATATCCGTCCTAAAATCCAGCAGGTGATTTATGATGCGATTGGGACGTAGTAATTAGTTTTATAAAGTGTGAATTTATTTTGAATCAATTTTATTCTCTTCTTCATCACTCTGCTTAGAATAAGTTATTGGTAGTACATAATTAACTTTTACAGGTTTTCCGTATTCAGTACCAGGCTTCCATTTTGGCATAGATTTGATTACTCTTATTACATCAGCTTGAATTGTACTGTCTTTAATCTCATCTTTTAGGATCACAGGTTCTTGTACAAATCCAAAGCTGTCAACATAAAATTTTACAATAATTTTTGCACTCCATCCACTATCAACTATAGTTGAAGGGAATGTTAAACTATCCTCTAAGTATTTTTTTAATGCTTTGCTTCCACCTGGATATTCAGGAAATGTTTGTGGATAACCGCATATAATTTTATAGGGTTTAGTAGAATCTTGAGAATAAGATTCTATATCTAAAAAAACTAAACTAATAATAAGAAGTAAAATTTTCATAAAATCCTTTTAATCATAAAATCAGCTAAATCCGTGTTCTATACCTCATAATTAAAATTCACTTCACAGCCCTCGCTGCAATTCGTGCAGATGTCAATTTCTTTTCTGCCTTTCACTAATTTCGTCCGGAAGTCTTTGTACAAGTCATTGTCCCAGATTTGAGAGAACGTATGTGTTTTCAGATTGCCCAGTTGATGCTGCGCGTCTTTGTCAAAGCAGCAGGGAACCACTTTGCCATCCCAAGTAATCACGCAACTGTGCCACAATTTCCAGCATGAGTTTTCCAAGGTATTTTTGATCGAATACGTGCCATCGCTGTTTTTTCTGTAGCGGGAATAGTGTTCATTCTCCGGAATTAATTCATTGCCGTTTTTGTAATCATACACCTGTGCCGTTTTCAGAATCACTTCGTCCACGCCAATTTCTTTCGCCAAAACTTTCAGTTCATCAATCTGATGTTCATTCGGTTTTACAACTAAAAACTGAAAAATAATATACGGCGTTTTCGACTGCATTTCTTTCTTCCAGTGCACGATGTTTTTTGCGCCTTCAATCACTTTATCCAATTGACCGCCCACACGATAACTCTGATAGGTTTCCTGTGTGGTGCCATCAATGGAAATGATCAGTCTGTCCAGTCCGCTTTCAATGGTTTGTTTAGATACGGCATCCGTTAAATAATGCGCATTGGTGGAGGTTGCCGTGTATATTTTTTTTTGTCGTGCATAGGACACCATCTCTAAGAAATTCTTATTCAGATAAGGTTCTCCCTGAAAATAAAAAGTGAGATAGATTAATTCTTTGGAAAGTTCGTCGATGGTTTTGCGGAAAAAATCCGGTTCCAGCATCCCGATGGGCCTTGTAAACGAACGCAAGCCGCTCGGGCATTCCGGACAACGCAAATTGCAGGAAGTCGTTGGCTCAAACGAAATGGAAAACGGACTGCCCAATTGTACAGGCTTTTTCCAATATTTAGTGATGTAAAAAGAAAGATACACCAAGCCCATATTCAACACTCTACGAATGGTTAGTTTCGATAAAAAGTTGAGTGTGTTTTGAGTGGATGCGTTCACATGTCAAAGATACGGGACATTTAATTAATTACTATGTAATAAGCAATAATTACAGCTTTCTATAAACAATTATAGCTAACGCTAATCCAATAAGTGCAATTACATAATAATATCTGTTCCAAAATGGAGGGCATATAATATCTTTAGCTAAATAAAAATTATTATGATTGTTGTTTGTGTATATATCAATGGTGTCTAATATCTGCAATTTTTTCCAATCTTCTTTCTTTGCAATGAATAAATCAATTTCTTCATTTTTTAAATAAGACAATGAATCTGGAATAGTTTTTTGTTTTATTGATGGAGCAACTATACATCTTATAACAAGATGAAAATTTATACGTTTTGCTCTTGTAGGATTTACATATCTTGATGGTGTACTCATTGGTTCAATATCATAATCATCTACCTTGTCAAGAATAATTGCTTTTTCTTTATGGCCAAATGCGCGAATAGAACTAAAATTTCTACTATCAACATAAAATGCAATACTGATAATTATACTGATAATTAGTATTGTTAGACTAAATACAATCTTAACTTTAGGCTGCATCTATTTCTTTTGAATAGTGGCCACTTCCGCTTTCGGAATATGCTTCTTGAAGTATCTGATCACAAAAAACAACATCACTACTATTACTACGCAAACAATTCCGGCAATGATAAATGGTATAACAATACTGAAAATACTGCCTACAATCGCTAAAATATGCTCTACGGTTGCAACAATCGGATTAGCAACTCCAGCCGTGGTAGCTGTTGAAGTGGCACGCGTCAAAGCTGTTCCTGCCTGTATAATTCCGGCACTTCCGCCGCCTACGATGAT
>JADLAJ010000294.1 GCA_020848255.1 Chitinophagales bacterium | reverse complement strand
CCTTACGTTCTGTAAATCCTTCACCGTATTGTTTTTATTTTGATTTCGATGGCTTTAGATTAATGGGCTCATCACCGGAATCACAATTGATCATAAAAAATAATAAAGTAACTATTCATCCTATTGCTGGCACTTTTAGAAGAACAGGCGATGACGCAAAAGATGCAGCGCTCGCACAAAAATTATCTGATGACCCGAAAGAAAATGCAGAACACATTATGCTGGTGGATTTAGCCCGCAATGATTTATCGCGTGGAGGAAAAAATACAAAAGTGGAGGTGTATCGCGAAGTGCAATATTATTCACACGTCATTCATTTGGTGTCGAAAGTTACAGCAGAAATAGAAAGTACGGATAATAAAATAAAGATAGTGGGAGATACTTTTCCGGCAGGTACCTTAAGCGGTGCACCTAAATACAAGGCCATGCAGTTAATTGATAACGATGAAAATACAAGTCGTGGTTTTTATGGAGGCTGTATCGGGCACTTAAATTTTAACGGAGATTTCAATCATGCCATCATGATTCGAAGTTTTATGAGTAAAGATAATACATTGACATTTCAGGCAGGGGCAGGCGTTGTTGCCGATTCCGTGCCGGAAAGCGAATTACAGGAAGTAGAAAATAAATTAGCAGCTTTAAACAAAGCCATTGAGCTGGCAAATACATTGTAACTCTTTGTGAACTTAGTGTCTCAGTGGTTTTTTAAAATATAATAACATGAAAAAAATTTTAGTACTCGATAATTACGATTCATTCACCTACAACCTGGTTCATTATATTGAATCATTTAATGTGCAGTGTGAGGTGTTTCGTAATGATAAAATTTCACTGGACGACGTTGGTCAGTACGATAAAATTCTATTGTCTCCCGGGCCGGGAATACCAGAAGAAGCAGGTATTTTATTAGATGTCATAAAAAAATATGCACCCGTTAAATCGATTTTAGGTGTATGTCTGGGGCATCAGGCTATCGGTCAGGTGTTTGGTGCTGAATTGTATAATGTCGGAAATGTCATTCACGGAAAATCAAAAAATACTAAAGTAATTGAAAAGGATATTTTGTTTGATGGAATAGATTCCGAATTTCAAAGCGGTCGTTATCATTCCTGGGCAATAAAAAATGTACAAAGTCCTTTAGTGGTAACAGCGGTAGATGATGACAATATTGTGCAGGCTGTAAAACATGAAAGTTATAACGTACGTGGCGTACAGTTTCATCCGGAAAGTGTCATGACTCCACAGGGAATAAAATTAATTGAAAACTGGTTGTTTAAATGCTGAAATAATCGTCATTACGAACGTAGTGAGGAATCTGTTGAATAAAAAATACAATGATGAAAACACTTTTACAATATCTGTTCACCGGTAAATCCTTATCTCAGGAGCAGGCATTTATTGCCCTGAAAGATATTGCATCCGGCAATCAGAATGAAGCACAGGTTGCGGCATTTCTTTCTGTTTATAATATGCGTATTCCTACAGTAGATGAAGTGACTGGTTTCAGGAAGGCAATGCTGGAACTGGCAACACCCATTAAGTTCAAACACAAGAATACCTTAGATATTGTTGGTACAGGCGGCGACGGAAAAGACACGTTTAATATTTCCACCCTGGCTGCTTTTGTGTGTGCGGGTGCCGGCGTAATGGTAACTAAAAGCGGTAATTACGGGTTTTCCTCCGTGTCTGGTGCATCGAACGTATTGGAATACAACGGAATTAAATTTGCAACAACAGAGCAGCAACTTAATGAGCAGTTGGAAGCATCCAATATCACTTTTTTACATGCACCATTATTTCATCCGGCTATAAAAAACGTAGCAAACGTGCGCAAACAATTACAGGTAAAAACAATTTTTAATTTATTGGGACCTTTGGTCAATCCCTGCAATCCTAAAACAAAAGTGATCGGTGTGCACAGTGAGTTTGTAGGAAAGTTATACAAGGAAGTTTTAAAATCAACTTCCGAAAATTTTGCCATTGTACATTCACTAGATGGCTATGATGAAGTTTCACTGACAGGCGATACCAGAGTTTTTACTAAAAAAAATATACAAATACACGAACCTTCGAGTTTTAGTTTTAAGCCGGTAAAACCGGAAGAGTTATACGGCGGTAAAACAGTGGCTTCCAATGCAAAACTTTTTATGAATATTTTAAAAGGAAAAGGTACACCATCACAAAATAATGTAGTCATTGCAAATGCAGCCCTGGCTATTTCTTTGTACGAACAGAATTCATATCATGCTGCCGTTAGAATTGCACAACAGAGTTTATACAGCGGAAAAGCAATGGAATCTTTTAAAGCACTAAAACAAATTCAATAATTCGATACTCAAGCAATGAATATTTTAGATAAAATAGTAGCACATAAAAGAACAGAAATTGAACAGTCAAAAAAGATTGTTTCTATAAATGAGTTGGAAGCCAGTATTTTTTTTCAAAGAAACACGAATTCACTTACCGACAATTTATTGAATGAAAATAGTTCGGGAATCATTGCTGAATTTAAACGACAATCGCCATCCAAAGGAATTATTAACGATACGGTTTCAGCGATTGAAGTGGTGAAAGCATATGAAGATGCCGGAGTAGCAGGAAGTTCTGTACTGACAGATACAGATTTTTTTGGTGGTAATAAACAGGATTTAATTTCAGTGAGGAAACAAGTTTCCATTCCTTTATTGCGAAAAGATTTTATGATAGACGAATACCAGTTTTTAGAAGCAAAAAGCTGGGGTGCAGATGTAGTGTTATTGATAGCTTCTATTCTTACTCCAAAAGAAGTAAAGCATTTTACAGAACTGGCAAAATGTTTGCAACTGGAAGTATTGCTGGAATTACACGATGAAACGGAATTAAATCACGTACACCATTTGGTGGATATGGTGGGCATCAATAACCGCAATCTAAAAACCTTTGAAGTCGATATAGAGCAATCTATTCGTATGGCAGAAAAATTAGGGATTGATTTTGTAAAAGTAGCGGAAAGCGGTATCTCCGATATTGAAACCTTAAAACTCTTTAAACAAAATGGATTTCACGGCTTTTTAATCGGCGAAAATTTTATGAAAACGGCCAATCCCGGATTGGCGTGTAAAGAATTTATTTCCTTGTTATAACATGGTTGTAGTTTTCTCTGTTTTATCCTTTTTTGCTTTTTTACCTTTTTCAGATTTTCCGAATCCAACATTCATGTAGAAATCTACACCCGTAAATTTCTTCTTGGCAAAAGAAGTAATGATACTGCTGCTGCCCAGTGTAAACTGCCCCACGCGCAAACCGGCACCCATATTAAAACCACTGTACTGATTGTAATTGATAGGCATATACACAGAAACAATTCTGCTTTCAAATCGCGGGGTTATAGTAATGTCTACAGGTAAGTTGGCCACCGGTGTTCCTCTTTTAAAAGTGTATGGGTTGAACTGGAAATTAGCATTGATGTAAAACATCTTTACAACTCTGACATCCGCAAAAACGTTTAAGGTAGTTGGTAGTTTTATTTTGGTTTTTCCTGTCGGATTCGTTCTGGTACCCAGTGAATCCAAAACAGCATCTAAATTAATCGTTTCACCATCCGCATCTACCAGGTTTTCTGCTGGGATATTTCTGCCGTTGCCAATAAACGAACGGCTGTTCTTACCAAGTGTATAGGTGTTAAAACCCAAATCATTTACAGATGCTCCAACCATAATGAAATGGTCATTACTGTTTTTTAATTTGTATTCATAAATAGCACCCACATCAAATCCAAATCCGCTGACACCAAATTTATAATGAAAACCATCGTCAATTGTGTTGGAAACTTTTAAATCAAAAGTAGTATTGCCCACATTGATAAAACTGTCTGTAGCACTCGTAAATACTTTGTTGAAGTTTAAATTATTCGCAACAAACTGCGCGTTAAAGACATTCGTCGTCATTTTTGCAGTAGCACCAATATGCAAAGCATGTCGTTCTCCCAGTTTAAATGAACGTGCATAGCCTGCATAAAATTCATGGTAAACATTCACAGCAGCAGTAGCTCGTTCATCCGTAAAATTTGGCAGCCACTGTAAAATGTCTTCAAAATGGTTATACATAGAATAAACAAAATCCTGATTGATATCATTAAAGGTGGCAACTGCTTTTGCTTTCACCCCAAATGAAATGGCGTTATTTTTTTTGATGCGAATGAAACCGCTCGGACCTAATATACCAAGATTTACATGCAGTTGTTTGCGTTTGCCGTCCAGGTTCTGACCAACGTTTATATTTTTATCAAAGTTTCTTGCTAAATCTCTCACTTTTCCATTGATGGAAAAATAATTATTGCCTGCTTCTGTACTGAAACCGATAAGGTTCACCTGCCATTTCATATCGCCTGCAATGCCTGCTGCAGGATTCAAAGAATTACTGAGTATAGCATCTTTGGTAGAGAAGTGTCCGCCAAGGAATGACTGGCCAAAAAGCATGGATGAACTGATTAAGAGTAATCCAAGCAGTAATTTATTTTTTTTCATAAGAGATGGTTAAATATGCGGATAATGTAATAGACTAAAAATAGCTGTTTTTTATTTTTCTTGCTTTGGTGCATTTGATAGGTTTGCTGTGCCCCGGTAATAATACTTTAGGTACACAACTTTTAGACCGGTGTTTTTTTCCGGGACGTGCAAAAGATGCTTCAGTTGCAGCAACTAGAAATAGTAGAATGAGTATGGAGGCGATTATCGATTTCATATGCTGTTTTACTGATGGTATCTTGCGTTTTGATTAT
>JADLAJ010000293.1 GCA_020848255.1 Chitinophagales bacterium | reverse complement strand
TTGATAGAAGAATACTGAAATTTATCGAAGTTGAACATCTTTTTGTAATACGATAAAACCCTTGGGTTGCCGTATAAAATGGGCGTAAACTGCTTATACAGATGGTCTTCTGAGAAAGTCTTCATGATGATTTCAGGACCGATTCCTGCTACATCACCTAGCGTTATTCCTACTTTTCTTTTCTGGTTGGGTGTTGTCATCCTTGCACTGATTTTGTACAAATTTAAACAATAATCTCACACCATACGCTGTTGCCCACTTTCCACGGTAATTATAATTGGAAGGAATGTAAGCCGGACCGGCAATATCAAAATGTATCCACGGATAATCTGTGAAGTGTTCCAGGAATTTTCCCGCCGTAATAGCGCCGGCATCCATTGGTCCTAAATTCTTTAAATCTGCGATTTCGCTCTTCATATAGTCGCCGTATTCATCCCAAAGCGGGAATTCTACCATGCGTTCTCCGGTACTTCCACCGGCTTTTCTCAATTTCTTTTTAATGGCTTTATCGGCAGTTCCCATCATTACACTGGCTTCTTTGCCTATAGCACGCATAGCAGAACCTGTTAGGGTAGCAAAATCCAGCACTAATTCAGGTTTGTATCGCTTGGCATAATGCAGGGCATCTGCTAAAATCAATCGTCCTTCCGCGTCTGTGTCTAAAACCTCAACGGTAGTACCGTCATACATGGTAATTACATCACTCGGGCAAATAGCCTCGTATCCCGGGCGGTTTTCCACCGCAGGAATTAATCCTATGATGTGATACGGTAAATTTGCTTTGGCTATGGCATACATGGCACCCACCACAGCAGCAGAACCCGCCATGTCTGATTTCATCATGTCCATGCTGTTGCGGGTCGGTTTTAAGGATAAGCCGCCGGTGTCAAACACCACACCTTTTCCAACCAGCACTAATGGTTGTTCGTTTTTATGTTTTTTAGGTTTGTATTCTAAAATATTAAATGTTGCC
This sequence comes from Chitinophagales bacterium, assembly GCA_020848255.1. Classification (GTDB taxonomy): domain Bacteria; phylum Bacteroidota; class Bacteroidia; order Chitinophagales; family JADIYW01; genus JADJSS01. The sequence goes on along the minus strand of JADLAJ010000293.1, from coordinate 4,471 downwards.
GGAGCGGAGCTTCCTAAATTTACAGCAATCACGCCACCCATTTGTTCCGCTTCTATTTCTTTCTGATCCATCACCGTTACACTAAAACCGGCTGCTTCACCAATTTTTTGTATCTCTTTGGAATATTGTGTGGCTGTTAAAAAGGAAACCGGTTCGTTCACCAAATCCTTTGTAATGCGCACACTTTCAGCCATCAAATTTAATTCGTTAATTACTGCTTCATCAACGAGTAAAGGATCCACATGTACTGTCAGGCTATATCCTTTAGGTTTGGTGCGGTATTTTAAAAATTCATAATCTGACAAATTAATACCTGAAAGGATGGAAGCGATATACTCTTTGCCAAAATCTCCCAATACTTCCAGGCTGATTTCCGGTTCTTTATATTCTTTACACATCTTATAGATGGTATTTCCCTGTACACGTAATTTCTCGTGAATGTTATCCGGCTTTGCTGTCAAATCAATTTCTAAGGGAAACAGAAAATAAGTTTTTTGCTGCTTGCTGTACGGGATAATCTGGATGCCATCGTTTAATCGTTGCTGAATAGCATTTTTTTCTTCAATGTCGAAGAATGGCAATATATTCAGGTTTATTTTATTAAAAATAACGAGTACAGCTCTTTTGGGCGGTTTGGTGGAAATCTGCAACATAATATATACCTTTAAAGTTTTATAGTTTCTAGAGTTTTAGTAATGTTCAAATTTAGATTCTTTACCTAAATAAATTAAGTACAAATGTCGAGTTTTGTGACAGCCTTAAAGTCCTATGGTCAGCACTTTTTAAATGATAAAATGGTGTTGGAAAGGATATCCGGGTTAGTAAAGAAGTATCATTCAGATGAAAAAATCATGGAAATTGGACCTGGAATGGGTGCGTTGACGGATTTTTTATTAAATGAGTTTGAACATGTGACATGTGTGGAGGTCGATAATCGCTGTGTAGAGCATTTAAATAAGAAATATGAGGCCAAAAAATCTCATATTGAGATAATAGAAGCAGATTTTTTAAAATTAAACCTGAAGGAAATGCTGCAGTCTCCAACCGCTATTGTCGGTAATTTCCCGTACAATATCTCTTCTCAGATTGTGTTCAGTGTTCTGGATAATTACGAACAGGTGCCTTTTATGGTGGGCATGTTTCAGAAGGAAATGGGGCATCGCATCGCCTCACCGGAAGGTTCTAAAGAATATGGTGTTATCAGTGTTTTCGCACAATTATTGTACGATGTAACCATGGAATTTGATATTCCGCCGGAAAGTTTTTCGCCGCCGCCCAAAGTAATGAGCAGTGTGATTTCCATGCGTAGAAAAGAAGAAATTAATCTGGATTTTGATTTTAAGTTGTTCAGGAATATTGTGAAAGCCGGGTTTAATCAGCGCAGAAAAATGCTGCGAAATGGCTTAAGTGGCATCGCATCCAAAGAATTATTACAACAGGATATCTTTCAGAAGCGTGCGGAACAATTAAGTGTACAGGATTTCATCAACCTGACTAAAATGATAGAAAAAGAGAAATTAACCACATAGAAACTACTAATGTAATAACTTTAGTTATTCCTATGAATTACCTGTATGTCGGAATAGTTAATTTTAATTCACCAAAGAAATAAAAAATACATAGATACATAGATTCTATGTTCCTATGTGTTTAAAAAATAGTATTGTGAAAAAAAGAGTTTTAATAACAGCTGATATTGATAACTACATTCAAATCCGGTTTGAAACACTCGGTTATTCAGTGGATGTAAAACCCGAAATTGAACGCGAAGAATTACTTCGGATCATTGCAGATTATACGGTTTTAATTATTACCACGTACACCAAAGTAGATAAGGAATTAATCGACAATGCTGCCAATTTGAAAGTCGTTGGTCGGGTTGGAAGTGGAATGGAAAATATCGACATTGCCTATTGCAGCCAAAAAGATATCGCTTGCGTCAATTCACCGGAAGGAAATGGAAATGCAGTGGGTGAGCATTGTCTGGCGATGCTGTTGAGTTTGTTTAATAATATCACCAAAGCCAATACGGAACTGAAGAGCGGATTGTTTTTGCGCGAAGAAAACCGCGGAGTAGAATTGGACGGAAAAAAGGTGGGTATTATCGGTTACGGACACACCGGAAAAGCATTTGCCAAAAAGCTGCGTGGTTTTGACGTGGAAATTTTAGTGTATGATAAATACAAATCGGCACAAGATGATTTTGTAAAAAATGTTTCATTGGAAGAAATAAAAGTAAGTTGTGATGTCATCAGTTTTCATGTTCCCTATAACGAGCAAACACATTATTATTGCAATACTTCCTTTGTAAATGATTGTACTAAATCACCCGTAATTATTAATACTTCACGCGGTGCAGTGGTAAATACAGCAGATATAATTGATGCGTTAGAAAACAAAAAAATAAAAGGTTTTTGTGTGGATGTGTATGAAGACGAGCCAGTCACTAAAAATAAAGTTCATAAGCTCCAGGTCTATCAAAAACTGTTATCATTTGAAAATGTCATTGCTACGCCGCACATTGCCGGCTGGACTGTAGAATCTAAATTTAAACTTACCAGAATTCTGATGGATAAGATAGAAGGATTGGTCAATAGCTTGTATTCTAATGACTAGTGTCTAATGGCTTTTTTCTGTTTAGCCACCACACGATACCCACGCTTGCCAACAATATGTAAAACGGCATGCTCGGTAATCTGTATCGTGCATATGAAATGATACCGCTGATTAAGGCAAAATAACCTGCAGAGCCTAGTAAAAACAGCATCAGCAGCGTTTGTTTTTCTTTTACCATGCGCCAGATGCCAATGCCTGCGAAGAAATAAACGACTGCTAAAAATACCGCCACAAATAATCCTAATAAAATTTCATAAATCGTTTTTTCTGCAAAGAATTTTTTTACCAGCGCTAACACACCATTATTGTACTTTTCTTCTTCACTGAATTTCTTTGCCGGAATATGCAGCACTTCCGTTAAACTTTGTGTACCCACACTTAAGTGAATTTTCACCGTTCCGGTTAAATGCGTTTTCAGGTAATCACTAAAATGTGCCTTGATAATTTTATTGGCCACTTCACCATCGTATTTTTCTTTATCAAAAGGATTTGAATCTGCCCGCCAGCCCATTTTTTGAAGTTCTGTTTTAAAGTTTGCATTAACAGAATCAATCGGCTGTTTCAAACGCTTAGACTCATAGTAACTCGCATTCCAGAAAAGTAAATTGTAGCCTTTAATATTAGATAAGGCGAAATGTCCGTACTCACTGTAATTACGCAAACACCATGGAGCAACCGCCACAAAATATGCGGTCATTAACATAACAGAGAACTTGATGCCGTTTTTCCATTCTTTGAAATACCACAATAAAGTAAACAAGAAAATACCTGCAATATAATATTGAGAAATCGGTCGAATCAGCGTACTGATGCCGTAAATAAGTCCGGTTAAAATAAAGAATTTAAAATTCGATGTTTTAATGGCTTTTACGTAAAACAACAATGCCGCCAAAAAAACGGTGGTGTAAATCGTTTCCGTTAAAATGTAATAAATAAAGATGGTGTGATGTAAATCGATGGAAAATAAAACAGCTGCAATAAAACCGGCTTTTTCCGAAAATAATTCAGTTCCTGTTTTATACAATAGTATAATTGAAAGAAGATTTAAAAAGATTTGTACAAAAATGGCGGTGAAGGGCTGACTTCCGAAAATAGCATAGATAATTGACACGAAAAACGGATAACCAGGCGTCCGGAAAGCATCCCCGCAAAAGGTGAAATTATTTTTGATACATAATGCCAGATTGTGATAACCCAGGGCATCAAACTGTAAAATCTGTTTTTGAACCACCAGCTCGTTCCAGGGCTGAAAAAGGATAAAAATCAGGATTCTGACGATAAAGGCAAACAACAGTAATCCCCATATTTTCTTAGGAAGTACAAAAAAAGCTGTTTTTTTACTGGTCATGGCTGTAAAAATAGGCTTTTATATCAAAAGCTAAAAATTGTTTAAATATTGCGTTTTGTCGAAAAAAAGTATAAATTTGCTTTCAAGGCACGTCTCAATCGGGGCGTGTCTATTTTTTTCAAGTAAAATAAAAAGTATGTCAGAGATAGTATACGTGACCGAAGAAGGATTGGCGAAGATGAAAGAAGAATTAAATCATCTGGTGGCTATCGAGCGACCAAATGCATCGAAAGCGATTGCAGAGGCAAGAGAAAAAGGCGATTTGTCGGAAAACGCAGAATATGATGCAGCTAAAGAAGCACAGGGATTGCTGGAATTTCGTATCCGTAAATTAGAAGGCGATATCGGGAACGCACGCGTATTGGATGCTTCTAAAATTGATATTTCAAAAGTTTCCGTGTTGTCAAAAGTTAAAGTGCTGAATGTGAAGATGAAAAAAGAATTCACCTATCATTTAGTGTCTGAAAAAGAAGCGGATTTAAAGCAATTGAAAATCTCGGTAAAATC
>JADLAJ010000292.1 GCA_020848255.1 Chitinophagales bacterium | reverse complement strand
TTATCTTCTTTGACTGCCTGGATAGATATTCTGCGGGAGAAATTGGATACGGAAGAAGATTCCATGATGTTTGATGAAATGCAGAAAGACATCGACAGACTGGTATTGATTGCAGAACGCTTTTCTAAGATTGGTTCTGTGCCGGAACTGGAAAAAAACCGTGTGGTGGATGTATTACAAAATGGCGTGGATTATATCTCTAAACGTGCGTCTAAAAAAATCAATATTTTTCTGGTAAAAGATACGGATGTTAATTTGTTTGCACTGCTGAACCCACCTTTGTTTGAATGGGTGCTGGAAAACGTGATGAAAAATGCCCTGGATGCAATGGAAGATACAGGAGAAATTCATGTGTATGCCTTTGAGCGCGACGGATTCATTAATATCGACATCACAGATACCGGAAAAGGTATTTCAAAAAATAATTTCGAACAGATATTTGAACCGGGATTCAGTACTAAAAAACGCGGCTGGGGCTTAGGTCTCACACTAGCCAGAAGAATTATTGAAGAATATCATCACGGAAAAATATTTGTTAAAGAATCTTCTCACAAAGGCACTACATTCCGTATAATTTTGAAAGCTGCTGAATAAGTTGCATATCGGCAACGGAATAGTTGACAAATACAAACGACAAACTCTTCTTTTTTCCTTAATTTTGAGAACTAAAATAACTTGCTAACAGCAACTATATGAAAGTTTATTTTGATAATGCCGCTACCACAGCCATAGATGAAGAAGTATTAGCCGCTATGATGCCTTTTTTAACGGAGCATTTCGGAAATCCTTCCACCCAATATTCGTTTGGCAGAGATACCCGTGCCGCTGTAGAAGAAGCCCGTAAAACGATTGCTCAACTCATCAATGCTTCTGCCGGTGAAATTATATTTACGTCGGGTGCAACGGAGGCCAATAACATGGCTATTAAAGGGTCTGTAAATTACCTTGGAGTGGAGCGGATTATCACATCACCCATCGAACACCATTGCGTGGAGTATTCTGTAGATTTTTGCAGGGATAATCTGCATGTGGAAACAGCGATTGTAAAAATTGACGGAAACGGAAATGTGGATTTGGAAGATTTACAGAATTTATTAAAAGCCTCTGATAAAAAAACACTGGTAACATTGATGCATGCCAATAATGAAATCGGCACCTTGCTGGATATAGAAAAAGCAGGCGCTTTGTGTAAGCAGTATCATGCGTTGTTTCATTCGGATACGGTACAAACATTTGCACATTTTCCAATAGATGTACAAAAAATGAATGTTGATTTTATGTCCGGTGCGGCACACAAATTTCACGGTCCAAAAGGAATCGGATTTTTATACATGCGCAAGCAAAACAAAGTACAACCGTTTATTCACGGGGGCGGACAGGAGCGCGGGTTTCGGGCTGGTACGGAAAATGTATACGGTATTGTTGGAATGGCGGCAGCGGCAAAAAAAGCGTATGCCAATTTAGAAAACGACAGAGCGTACATTTTAGACCTTAAAAATTATTTTATAACAAAACTGAAAGAGAATTTTCCGGATATAGACTTTAATGGAAATATAGATAAAAGAAGTTTGTTTACTGTGCTGAATGTTTCTTTTCCACCGAATGATAAATCAGCATTGTTGTTGTTTATGCTGGATATGGACGGTATTTGCTGCAGCGGCGGAAGCGCCTGTGGCAGCGGAGCTTCTGCGGGTTCACATGTAATCAATGCCTTGCATAAAGATGAAAACAGAGTGTCTATTCGTTTCTCATTTTCGAAGCATAATACCAGGGAAGAAGTGGACTACGTAATAGAAAAATTACGTAAAATTTTTATCGGGTAATATAATTGTCTAATCCAGACTATTTATAATCAAATCACTAACATCTATTTCATTACTAAAGTGTGGAATGGTATTGCATGTAATTATTCTTCCGACACAGGCTTTCAGTAAATCTTCATAGGCATTTCCTGCAAACAAACCATGCACTCCGATACAGGTGACGGGTTTTAACCCTGCTTCTGATAAATGTTTTGCTGTTACAATCATGGTTTTAGCTGTAGAAATAATATCGTCGACTAAAACAGGTGTATAATTTTTAAATTGTACCACATCCGGTACAGAAATCTTGACTTCAGTATCGCTTATTCTTTCTTTGTTTAAAACGATATAAGGCGTATTCATTTTTGCGGCAGTTTCTGCTACCCATTGTTCACTTTCACTATCCGGCCCAACAAGTAAAGGCATTTCAATATTTTCTTTTATCCATGAAGAAATTAATGGCGCAGCGTGCAACACTTTACAGGGTATCGTATAAATTTCCGACATAGAATTTCTTCGATGCAAGTGCGGGTCTATCGTAATTAGCTCATCCACAAAAGAAGATAACAATTCAGCAAAATATTCACTGCTTACCGCTTCACCGTCGTGGAATCGTTTGTCCTGACGCATGTAAGACAAATACGGCGCTATTAATGTAACTTTTGCTGCACCTAAATCTTTCAATAGTTTCGCTATAAAATAAAGTGGTATTAGTTTTGCATCGGGTTGATATAAGGTAGAGACAAGGATTGCATTTTTACCATCCACATCCGACAGAACACGAACATAGGTTTCTGCATCCGGGAACGAACGAAGGACCATTTCTCCAACAGGAAAATGTAGTTTATCCGCAATAGCGTTTGCAATAGTTTCATTACCGGGCATTGCAAAAATGATTTTATCCATTATTCTATAACTATTAAATGATTGACGCTTTTCAGGTATTCTTTTACATATTCCAGTTGCCCTTTTCCTTCTGCATATATAGAATAAAGGACATCACCTTTTGAGACTTTTTTATGCAAGGGAGCATAAAAAATAATACCTGCACCGGGTGATTTGGGAGCACCTGCTAATTTGGCTATCCGCGCTAATTTTCTGTTGTCAATTTCTGTTACAATACCATCTACATCCGAAATTACATCAAATGTATATTCACCCTTTTCAGGAATGTTAAACCCGCCTTGTGCTTTGCAAATTGCTTTAAATTTTTCAAAAGCTTTTCCGGATGCGAGAATGTCTTCTGCCATCTTTTTTCCTTCTGCTTCACTGCATGAATGCGCGATTTCTAATAATTTACCCGCAATTAAGGTTGATCGTTCCCTCAAATCTGCCGCTGCGTCCGGTTCATTTTTCAGAACGGCTAATACATCCAATGCTTCCAGCGCAGGACCGATTCCTCTGCCCACAGGCTGCGAACCATCCGTAATTAGCACGGTGATTTTTAAACCAATCGCTTCACCCACTACTTCAAAATAATATTTGAGTTTCAGTGCTTCTTCATGCGAACGCACTTTAGCCGTTTTTCCATACGGAATATCAATCACAACATCAGTGGAACCTGCCGCTGCTTTTTTGGATAAAACAGATGCTACCATTTGTGCTTCGCTGTCAATATCCAGCGCCTTTTCTACGTAAATCAGTAAATCATCTGCCGGACTTAATTTTACCCCGCCGCCCCAGGCCAGACAGGCATTTTCTTTTTTTACCACTTCTTTTATTTCTTCAACAGAGAGATTCACTTTGGTGATAGTTTCCATCATATCGGCAGTTCCGGCAGGAGAAGTAATAGCTTTGGAAGAAGTTTTTGGAATGATTAATCCCGCGACAGCTACAATACTGACAACGATAGGAGTGGTTCTGTTGCCCGGTAAACCTCCCACGCAGTGTTTGTCAAAGATGACTGCTTGTTCCCATTTAATTTGTTGTCCAACACTAATCATCGCTTTTGTGAGATACACCATCTCATTTATTTTCATATTATTTCCGGCGCAAGCAGTAACAAATGCAGCCAGTTCGATGTTGGAATAAAGGCCATCCACCACATCTTTTATGATTTCCTGATAAGCGGTTTCGCTTAATTCTTTACCATAAATTTTTGCTCTTACATAACTGAGAGAGGAGATGGGCTGAAGATGTTTGACTACAATGGTATCTCCGTCTTTTACATTCAGTCTTATCATCGCTTCTTCGGAAAGCCCAGCTTCACCTTCTTTTAAAAGGTTAGAATGGACGGTATTTAAGGTGGCAATAATTTTAGAACCATTAAAGTGGACAAAAACTCTTGTCAATACTTTAAAACCTTCGGAATGCGTCAACGGAGAATCTTCCCGGATAAATATAGTATTCTCATGAGATGAATGAATACCGATATTTCTCAGGGTGAACATGGATGAGTTGATTATTAATGGTTTTTATTATTAAATGACTGCAGACATAACTGCGCACCTTCTGTATAAATGGATTTTAGTCGGGCATCTTTTATGCCCGCACCTCTCAAAATATTTTCATTGTTATAAATTTCACTCACCAGCACGTAATTATTCTCCAGCAGAAATTGTTTTTCAATTTTGGTTAAAGAGGTAAGGCAAGTTAGCGGATATAAACCGGATTTGTCGACAATATCTTTCAGTGAATTATCTTTCGGGTAATTCCAGCTCAGCATCTTTAATCCTTTGCAGTTTCCGTAGCTTAGGGCATCATCAGTAAATTTGGTATTAGTGGCTATAGAGCCGATAAAAACAGTTGTATCATCTTTAAGCAATCCATTGTCCAGCACATCCTGAAATCTGGAGTAAATATAAAGTGGTGTTTTTACATCCACCGTAAAACCCGCCTGATTGCGGTATTTACATTCAACATAAATAATTTCATTTGGCTTTTCGGCAATGACATCAATTTCATGTGTAACACATTTTCCTTGAATGGTAGTGCCTACTTGTACCCTGTATCCGAGATGCTTGTAAATTTCCCCCATAAAGCGTTCAAAAGGAAATCCGGTAGGGCCAAAGTCCATTAATCCTTTTTTCAAATAATAACGGGCTGCTTTTGGTTTCGATTGTCCGCGAAGCAAACGAAAGGCTTCGCTGTAAATTTTTTTGGTGGTAATGCCTTCGTATAATTTGGGTAATAATGCTTCTGTTATGGCATTTATTTCTTCGCTGGTGGCATGTGCGCGGGATAAAGAGTTTTTTAATTTATCCAAAGAAAACTGTTCACTTTCACCGGAGGCTTTGGTCACATATATTTCTTTTGCCATGCTTTTTTATTTTAGTGTAATGCTTCAAATAATCCCAGTTCTTTATTTTTTCTGACATTATTCCAATTGAAATATTTTCCGTTCATGGCAATGTATATGCCGTTTGGTAAAGTTTGTACGTAAGCCAACGCGGCACCTAAATTAAACAAACCATCAGAACTGCCAAACTTATAAGGAATCATGGCGCCTGTAAGTACGATTGTTTTATCTGTTATTTTTTCTGCAAGTACTTTTGCGGTTTCCACCATGGTATCTGTACCGTGAGTAATGACTATCTTTTCTTCTTCGCATTGCACGCAATTATGTGCAATGATATCGCGGTCATCATCACTCATTTCCAGACTGTCAATCATCATTAAGGTTCTGATGTTTACATCTAGTTTGCATCTTCCCAGGTCGAGCATTTCAGGAACATGGGTATCTTCAAAAAAAAGTTTCCCGTTGAGTTCATTATACTCTTTGTCGAAGGTCCCGCCGGTGATGAATAGTCGTATCTGCATAAAATAGTCGTAAGTCGTGAGTAATAAGTCCTAAGTTTAGTTATCTTCTACCACTAATGTTTTTGGAATAGAATCATGCCAGAATACGCCATTAGACAGTAAACCACTAAATGCTTCAAAAGGAATAATTCTGCATAAAACCCTGCCGGCACATTGCGCAAAACTTAAGGGGTTACCATTGGTAGAAATTACTTTGGTTCTGGTAACAAACTTCCCCAGTGTTTTTCCAAATTTATATTCCATCAAAGTATAATAGATTAATATACCAAGAAATAAAAATAAAATTGCTGCATCGGATAGCTGACCGTTATTCTCTATAGTGACAATATTGGAGAGTGAAGCTGTTACAAATACTGAAAGGTAGATAACAAACCAGTCGATAATATAATTGGCAATTCGCTTAGGAAGAGAAGCTGTTTTATAATCTGCTTTTATTTCTAAATCCAGTAAGTCCTTGTCTGCAGAAAGCTGAAATTCAGGTACTACTCTGTAACCCGTGTCGTAAACACTAATGCTGCCGCAATGCATGCATCTTACCTGTGTTTGCGAGAATTGTTCGTATGAACCGCCGCCACATTTTTCGCATGTAAAAGTTAAACTCATCTTGTAAAGTTATAAGTTATTTGTTGTAAGTCATATACTCAAAATAAATTCCATCGTGTCCACATTATCCGCGTAATCTGATAAACCAGGCTGCTGGCTTTTTCCAAATTCCAGATAACCTTTTCCTACGATGCATTGAATATTGTCTTTTTGTTCAATTATAAAATTATTGACTTCGTCAATAGTCTGGTAGCGTTCTGCATGCAAACAGGAAATAGGTGAATGCAGACTTTTATTTTCAACAATGTTAATAAAATCAATGTCAATTAAAGGCGTCTGATTCATCAGGTATAAGGTACGCTGATAATCCAGATTATTCATGTATTGATTGTGCTGGTTTACACCGATATGTTTGGATAAACCTGCTTTCAAACTGTACAAATCAAAATCCTGCGGAACAAAGATTTTGGAAACATTTCTGCAGCCTAAACCAAAGTAATCAAATATGTCATGACCTAATTGCTCAATGTCTTCCACTGTTTCAATGCCTGTTAAAATCCCTATAGAGTTTCTGTTTCTGCGAATGATGTTTTTATACTTACTGAAATAATATTCAAAATGTTTTGCAGTATTATTACTGCCGGTAGCAATAATGGCATCAAAATTTTCCAGTTTAAACTGAATGGAGGTTTTATCCTTAAATCCCGGTTCGATTTCCACCAGCTTATCCAGCATAAAAGGCAGTAAAAATTTGTCTTTTTCGGAAAGTTTCAGTTGTAATTTATTCCCGGAAATCAGCACGCATAAAATGTCGTGAAACGCCACCATCGGAATATTACCCGCGGCAACGATAGCAATCGTTTTTTCTTCAGGTGTATCTGAAAGTGGGTATGCTGAAAGCCATTTTTCCAGCTTTTCTTTATTTAAAAACTCAATCGCAATATTTTGCAACGCCTGATTCGTATTTTCAATTGTAAACCAGGTATTGTAAACATAGGTTTTGTTGACAATTTCCTGCAGTGAAACAGGGTTTTTCAATACAAAATCACCTAACGCAGCAAAAGCGGCTATTCTTCTCTCAATATTCATTAACACAAAATTATCAATTATATGCTACCAAATCAGCTATCTATGTTTATTTTTGTATCAAACTTAGTTAAAATGGCTATTAGAATAACAGATGAATGTATAAATTGTGGCGCTTGTGAACCGGAATGTCCGAATAATGCGATTTATGAAGGCGGAATTGAGTGGGCGATGAGTGACGGAACTTCCCTGACAGGTGAATATATATTAATGGATGGCAATGCTGTTGACGCTGCTACAAAACATAAACCGGTTTCCAACGACTTATATTTTATTGTTACCGATAAATGTACGGAATGCAAAGGGTTTCACGAAGAACCACAATGCGCGGCGGTTTGCCCGGTGGATTGCTGTATTGCAGATGACGATCATGTAGAGACCGAAGAGGAATTACTGGCTAAAAAAGCGAAGTTGCACTTATAGCATTACTCAAAATCTTTATACAACAAATATTTCTTACGAATTACCTTAAATTTCGCAATCTGTGCTTTCCATGTCGATTTGATGGTTTTTTCGTTCATCCCTTTTTCTATTTGAACGGATAAACTTCCTTTTGCTGCTAATTTTATAAAGAAACTGCTAAAGAATTTATTTTTGTCTTTTGATAGTTTATAGGCATTCAGCAAATAGTTCAGCGTGAATTTCTGTTTACGCAGAGTATCTAAAGGAATGCTACTCAAATCATAACCATAACATTTTTGATCCAGCAATGGAGGATTTTTGGCGCCATCTACCGATTTGGGCGTAAATGAAAAAGGCTGATTTTCCGGAAATACATCGCTGCCGTAAATCTGAAAAGGCTTGTCGGTGCCTCTGCCCAAGCTGACATTATTGGTGCCTTCAAAAAAGCATAAACTCGGATACAAATAGATAGCAGCCATATTCGGCAGGTTCGGTGACGGTTTTACCGGCATGGAATAAAAAGTCTTATGGTCGTAATTCAGACAGGGAATTACCGTGATGGCGCATTGCTCTTTGTTGGCCAGCCATTTTTCTCCGTTCAGCATCTTGGCATATTCGCCCATCGTCATGCCATATACAATTGGAATAGGCTGCATACCTACAAATGAACGGTATTGTGTATCTAAAACCGGGCCATCCACATAATGTCCGTTTGGATTGGGGCGGTCTAAAATCACCAGCGGTTTCTTATTTTCAGCGCAGGCTTCCATCACATATTGTAAAGTAGAAATATAGGTGTAAAAACGAACGCCCACGTCCTGTATATCAAATACCAGAATATCCAGATCTTTTAATTGTCCCGGTTTTGGTTTTTTATTATCGCCATACAAAGAAACAATAGCCGTTTTTGTTTTAGGGTCAACCCCGTTGCTTACATGTTCACCCGCATCTGCCGTTCCGCGAAAGCCATGCTCGGGCGCAAAAACCAGTTGCACATCAATTCCCAGACTGAGCAAAGTATCCAGTAAATGAGTGTTTCCAATTACGGATGTTTGGTTGACCACCAGTCCTACGGATTTCCCTTTCAGCAAAGGCAGATACTGATCGAGGCGTTCAGCGCCGACTACAACGTTTTTTGCATGAATTGCCTGTAAAGTAAATAACAAAAATGTGATATAAAATAAGATTTTCTTCATGGAATAAATTTATACAAAAACTGTGCTACAATTGATTTAATTCAACCAGTAATTCCTGACCCACGGTAGGTTTATTGTCTTTTATATTTGGAGTCAAGAAATACCAATAGATTCCATTATTTCTTTTTTCGACTTCTTTATTTAGAAATTCTATTTCTTCTGTTTTGTTGGTAAACCGATTACTTATATGAGAAAACTTAGTTTCGCAATCAAAATAGATTTCTTTATCATGTATCTGAAGTAATCCTTGAAAAACTCTTTCTTTTAAAACCCAAAAATTATCTGAGTTAAAGTCTTTTAAGATAGTGTCAGGTGGCAATCCATTCAAATTATGCTGAATTTCTGCAATTATACCTCTTCCTGTTATGTTAAAACAAGATACTATTTTTGCTTTTTGAACTTCAGACATAAAGTGATTCTATAAATACATTATAAATGTAAAAATCTTTTGTGTTATAAGTATTATAATATCTATTTTTGGACAAACATATTTTTTTGAATCTCGAACTCTTCATAGCTAAACGTTTAGCCCTGGGCGATAAAAAATCGTTCTCGCGCTTTATTATCCGCATTGCTATGGTAGCCATTGCGCTTAGTGTGGCGGTCATGATTGTTTCGACCTGTATGGTTTCCGGATTTTCCAAAGAAATAAAAGAACGTATTTTCGGTTTCTGGGGAGAAATCCATATCACCAATTTTGATAACAATGAATCATTTGAAACGACGCCGATAAAGAAAGAACAGGTTTTTTTAGATAAAATCCGTAAAGCAGAGGATGTTAGAAATGTTGCACCATTCATTATTAAAGCAGGTATTTTAAAAACCAAATCCGAAATAGAAGGAATTGCCTTAAAAGGTGTAGATAAAGACTACGACTGGAAAACCATTCAAACATACTTGAAAGAAGGGAACATTCTTTCGTTTAAAGATACTATTGCAAGTAAAGATATCCTGATTTCCAAATCGACCGCCAAGCGCTTAAACCTCAAAGTGGGAGATAACGTGATTGCTTATTTCATCCGGAAAGATCTGGTGGCACCTTTAGGCAGAAAACTAAAAGTATGCGGGATATTTCATACAGGTTTGGAAGAATACGACAAACAATATGCGTTAGTAGATATTCAGTTGCTACGGGAACTCAATCAGTGGAAAGCCAATGAAGTG
>JADLAJ010000291.1 GCA_020848255.1 Chitinophagales bacterium | reverse complement strand
CCGTATTTGAACAATTAAATAGACCTCTTTTAGCAGGGCTGTCCAGAAAAAGTATGTTATACAAATTGTTGAATACAACTGCAGAAAATGCTTTAAATGCGACGACTATTGTAAATACTATTGCATTGCAGAATGGTTCGGCCATATTACGGGTGCACGATGTAAAAGAAGCGATGGAATGTATAAAAATTTATAATCAATTAAATAAGTAATGAAGCAATTACTATTCATAGTTCTTTTCGGACTCTCCATACATTTGTTTGCGAATGACAGTTTAACGGGCAAGTGGCGCGGCACGATTATCGGACACGCAGATAATAAAGATTATTTTCTGAATGCTGAGATTAATTTTGCTAAAGACAATAAATACATGGTGCGATTGAAAGTGTTCAGTGGTGATTATGTGGGAGAGTTTTTATTAACGACTACGCTGAAAAATACGAACCGTTTGTATATTGATACATTTCAGAAAGTAAGTGAATTTCCGTTTGCTTTTCAGCACATAGAAGATTGTTTTACAGGCTTTTTCAAAATCAATAAAACGGATAATAGTCTGTCTGAACTGGATTTGTACCGCAATCCCATTTATAGGAAAACTGAAGATTTTACCAATAAAGATTCTGCAGGTAATTTTATCCCGACTTTTGAATGTTTTACCAGCGTGCTGGTGCGTTCAGCCAAATTTGATACCACGTATGCTCAGCTGGAAAAACAAACCGATTCATTGGTTTCGCTGAAGAAAAAGAGAATACAGGAAGTGGCGAAACGTAAAATCGTTTCGTCAAAAGAATGGACAGTAAAGAAAGAGAAAATCGTATTGCAGATATGGGATAACAATAAAGAAGACGGCGATATTATTTCACTGAAGTTCAATGATACATGGATATTGACTAATTTTAAGTTGAAAAAAGAAAAATATACAATTCAATTAGACCTGAAAAGTAAGAATAATCAATTGTTGTTGTTTGCAGAAAATCTGGGCAGCATACCGCCCAATACGGCGGCTATTTCCATTGATGATGACGATTTGATTAGAACGTTTATTCTGAACTCAGATATGAGTAAAAGCGAAACGGTGAAAATTATACTCGATAAACCTAAGAAATAAGTTATTTCAACGTTTTAATGAATTGCTCGATATCGAACGTTTCCACACCTTCTTTCTTTGCCAGTTCCAGTGATGTCTGAGCATATTTCTTTGCAATAGATTTATTGTTCAGTTTGGCATACAAACGGGCAACGGTATCGTTGTTGTCAAAATTACTGTTGAGTTCTACGGAACGTAAGGCAAATTTTAATGCTTTTTCTAAACTGGCTTTGTCTTTGTAGTTTTCCCAGATGGTGCCGGCAACGGAATTCAGCCGCTCGTAATCATTCTGGCAAAATTTATCTGCAAACACTAAAGCTTTCGGTAAATAGGTTTTCCAGTCAGCCGCACGTTTTAATAAACTTATTTCATATTCCGCACATAGTAAATCTGTTTTTTCCGGCAAATACTGCTGGATTACTTTTTTGAAAGCCTCCTTGTCGCTGCCTTTCTTACCTGCTTTTTTCGCTTCGTTCCATACCAGTTCTTCCAGTTGGTTATCCACCTGATTCTTTCCCAGTACTTCATAAAATTTTTCTTTGTTCTGCTGGATAATGTCGTAGCCGTAGTCTTGTAAAGTGTTCGTGGTATATGCAATCAGTTGGATATTCGCCGGAGATAATTCATTGTTTACGGAAGATAAGAATTCTTTTAATGCAGGTTGAGCAACACTGTCTTGTGCATCATTAGCATTTAACGCAAACATTCGTAAAAAGGACGTATCTCTGTTGCCACTCAGGTATTTTTTCTTTAAGGTAATAAATTGTTTATCCGGATTTAAGGTGTTCGTACATAAGGTAATAAAATCACTTGCCGGCATGGAACCCAGACTACGGTGAACCAACTCACCATTGGCATCAAAAAACAAATAAGTAGGGTAATTTCTGACATTATATTTTTTTGCCAGTTCCAGTCCTTCACCTTTTTCCATATCTATTTTGGCACTGATATAGTATGGATTTACGGCGGCGCCTACTTCCGGTTTTGGAAACACTTCTTTAGCCATCCATTTGCACGGTCCGCACCAGCTGGCATAAGCGTCCAGTAAAATAAACTTATTCTCTTTTCTTGCCTTATCTAAAATCTGCTGCCAGCTAGCATCTTGTTCAATATGCATTCCGGAATCTTCCGCATTAACTGTAAACTTCAGACAAATAAAAATAGCTACTAAAATATGTTTCATAATAATTCTAAATCTTAAATTCTTTAATCTTGTTTAATAGAAGTAATGTCAATCTTTACCGGTTTTTTATTTTCTCCTACCGCTACAAATTTGAACATACCGCTAATAGCCAGTTCCCGTTTGTCAGAATTCATCAGTTCAATAAAAATATCTACTTTAATATCCAGACTGGTATTTCCCATTCTGGTCACTTTCCCAATTAACTCAATTATCGTGCCGCTTGGAATCGGAACATTAAAATCGATTTTATCCGAAGACACCGTCACCATTTTCAGGCGGGCAAAACGGGTTGCCGTAATAAACGCTACTTCATCCATCAGTTGCATGGCAGTACCTCCGAATAAGGTATCGTAATGGTTTGTCGTATTTGGAAATACCGCTTTGAAAATATGTGTTTCCGACAGTTGTACGCGTTCTTCGAATGTCATTTTTCTTTTTTGTGGTATAAAGTTAGAAGTTATTTATTTAATTTCTTTAACGGTTTTAACAAATATTCCAACCCGTTTGTTTTTATGATGTGCATGGTAGATAACAACATACCCAGTTTGCCGGGAGGAAAGCCTTTTTCTGCGAACCATTCCAGATAGGAGACAGGTAAATCACATAAGATTCTGTCTTTGTATTTTCCAAATGGCATTTTCATTTGTACTAATTCCAGCAATAATTCCGGTTGTAGTCCGGTAGGTTTTTCCTGCATTATAAAAAATTACAATTAGTTGATGAAAGTAAAAATACAATAACTATTATCTATTTTAGAAGAATAATCCATTTTATGAAAAAGCTATTTCTGTTGTTTTCTGTTTTATGTTCTTTTTTATTTTCGTATGCCACCTATTCCTATCACCCGGAAAATGTGACCATCGTTCGTGATACCTTTGGCGTGCCGCATATCTATGGTAAAACGGATGCGGATGCGGCGTATGGTTTAGCATGGGCGCACTGTGAAGATGCCTTTAAACTCATTCAGTATAATTTATTGCCGGCAAAGAATAAACTGGGTTCAGTCCTTGGAAAAAACGGTGTCTTGTTTGATTATGCGATGCAGTTTTTTGGCGTAGATACGCTGGTGGAAAACCGGTACGAAAAGGACTTGTCGCCGGAGTTTAGAAAAATAGTAGAAGCCTATACACAAGCGGTGAATGATTACGGCTCTAAATATCCTGATGAAGTACTGGTAAAAGGTACTTTGCCGTTTTCATCGCAGGATGTTATAAAAGGTTATGTGTCTGTGGGGATTTTACTGGCAGGCGCGGGACTGGATTTGAAAGCCATCAAAGATAATCTGACAGCTGAGTTTTTTCAACCCAACGAAACGGGCAGCGGCTCTAATGCCATGGTGCTGGCACCTTCGAGAACAGAAGATGGTAAAACCTGGCTGCTGAGTAATTCGCATCAGCCGATAGAAGGGCAAATGGCCTGGTACGAAGCACACATCAACAGCAATGAGGGTTGGAATGCACTTGGTGGCTTGTTTCCTGGCTGCGTTTCTGTGATGGTTGGCTGCAACGATAGTTTAGGCTGGGCACATACTACCGATTATCACAACTTCGGGGATGTGTATAAAATGAAATTGAGTAATAACCATGATTCTTACTGGTATGATGGTGCGTGGAGAAAATTTACCTATAAAACCATTCATTTGAAAATAAAATTAGGTGCCTTGAAGCTGCCGGTAAAACGAACGATACCCATCAGTGTATATGGTCCGGTGTTTAAAACAAAACACGGCTGGTATGCGTTGCGATATCCGTCTGCCATGGATATACGCGGCGCGGAACAATGGTATCGCATGAACAAAGCAAAAAATCTGCATGAGTTTGAAGAGGTAGTGAAAATGGAAGCACTGCCTTTATTCAATATTACATACGGCGATAAAGACGGCAATATCTTTTTTATTTCAGAAGGTAAAATTCCTTTGCGCGACTCAACGCTGAACTGGAACCGACCGGTGGTAGGTACTTCGTCCAAGTATCTATGGACAAAATTATTACCCTACGAACGCAAGATAAAATATAACAATCCGACATGCGGTTTCTTGTTTAATTGCAACGGAACGCCTTTGCAGGCGACAGCATACAACGAAAATTCAAAAGAGTATTTTGTGGGCTTGCAGTTGTTTACGTATAATCGTAATGAACGTTTTTCGAGATTACTGAATGAACATCAGGGGAAATTTACATGGCAGAATTTTCTGCGGATAAAATTTGATAAGTCGTATGATGACAGCGGACGTTATATGCGTAACTTTAAAGCTTTATTTACGCTGGAAGCTGCCAAATATCCGGATTTAAAGGACGCGATTGCCAAAATAAAAGCCTGGAAATTAAGTGGTGATAAAGATGATACGATTGCAGGGCTGGCAATGCTGACGAATAAATTTGCCGTGGGGAAACTCAAACTTCCGTATGCATTTTTAATGATTAAGGATAAACCGCTAACAGAAGCAGAAGTGGTAAAGGCGTTGGGCAAAGCTAAAGATTATTTACTGAAGAAATACAATACACTGGATGTTCCTTTAGGAACAGTACAGCGTTTAATGCGCGGCGATAAAAATTATCCCATCGGTGGATTATCAGAAGTGCCGCGTGCAGTGGATACCAAGTACGACAAGGAAAAAGGATTTTACAAGGCAACCGCCGGCGACGGTTATTTTCAGTTGATGAAATTTGGAAAGGACGGCGTGGAAATTAATACCATTTCTCCTTTTGGTGCATCCACGCATCCCGAAAGCAAACATTATACCGACCAAATGGAATTGTTTGTGAATGAAAAAACCAAACCAATGTCATTAAATAAAGAAACGGTTTTTAAAAGTGCTGAGCGAATTTATCATCCGGGAGAATGATGCTTGATTGATATTTAAAAAACACCGGATTAAAGCGTTTTCAGAAATTGTTCTGCATTATTTAGATGTGCCTGTCTTTTTTCTGCAGGCATTTTATCAAACGTGTTGACCAGCATTCCTAATCTCGGATTTTGTAAAAAGAAAACACGGTGTTCATGCATAAACCTCCAGAATAAACCATCCCATACATTTTGCCAATCTCCTTTTTTATAATCACTCATTTTTAGTAAATAATTGCTGCCGCTGATGTAAGGTTTAGTAGACATCAGGCCCCCATCTGCAAACTGGCTCATGCCGTATACATTCGGCACCATCACCCAGTCGTAAGCGTCAATAAAGAGTTCCATAAACCAACGGTACACTTCGTCCGGGTCAAATTCGCACAACAACATAAAATTCCCCAACACCATCAGGCGTTCAATGTGATGGCAATAGCCAGTTTCCAATACTTTTTTAATAGTACTGTCTAAAGGCTCTATCCCTGTAGTTCCATTCCAGAAGGAGGCGGGGATTTTTCGCGTAAAGCCCCAGTAGTTTTTTGTTCGCTCTTCCGTACCTTTCAATTCATATACGGCTCTGATAAATTCTCTCCAGCCAATGATCTGACGGATAAAACCTTCTAATGAATTTAAGGGAATTTCATGTTGGATACCATATTGCAAGGCCTCATCAATAATATACTGCGGGCTTATCAAACCGACATTCAGCATGGGCGTCAAAACGCTGTGGTGTAAAACAGACTCCTTTAAAATGATAGCATCTTCATAAGCTCCGAATTCTGCAAATCGTGTGCTAAGAAAATCCTGCAACCAGTTTTTGCTTTCTTCAAAAGTAGTAGGATAAATGAAATTACTATTCAGGTTTCCGTAGTTGTTGGAGAAATATTTTTGGGTGTAGGTTAGTGCTTCGGCATAAAAATTATTGGGACTGAAGGAATCAATTTTAGGAACTGTTTTTCCTTTAGGGTATTTCAATCGGTTTTCGTCATCATACGTCCATTTGCCACCTGCAGGTTTCTTAGCTGCATCCATTAATATATTTCTATGCTGCCGCTGATATTTGTAAAAGTCAGTTTGAAACATCCGTTTCTTATCAGAGAAATAGTTGGTTATAGCTTCCGAAGAATTAAGAAATAAAGCAGTTGGATGTTTCTGAGTCTCTATGTTGTGTAGCTTGCAGGCAATTTGCATTCGTTGTTCCAGCCAGCAATCTACCGTATCAATATACTCAAAAATGGTAATGCCTTTTGATTTTAGATATGGAATCAGTTTCCTGATATCCGACAATTCATTAAAAGCATCAATATAGACGACATGGATATTTTTTGATTGAAGATAAGTTTCATAAAATTTCATACTCGTCCGGTGAAATACAATTTTCTGTTTATGGAAATTATACTGCCGGAAAAATAAATATTCTTCTATCAGATAAATCGTGTCGCATTTTTCAAGAAGAATATTTTGTTCAAATAACTGATGAGGGAAGACTATACCGGTGTTCATAATGTATATTCGTTTTATGCGTTGTTGTCAGACTGCTTTTTACCTTTTTTTGTTCTATCAGATGCAGAAGTATTTACGTGTTTATTTAAAATACGATTGCCTTCTGATTTTACCGGTTCTGTTTTTCTGAAACCCCAGACCACCTCGCTTGCATACTTACGGGTCACTTCAATATCTACGATGGGTGATGGATAATCTTTGCCAATTATAACATGGTACAGGGTTTGTTCCATGGCACTCATTTTCCATGGTTCGTGTATCAGCGTTGCCGGAACATCCCTTAATTCGGGAACCCATTTCTTAATAAAAATACCATCGGTATCATGTTCCTGCGAATTTTTTACGGGATTATAAATACGCACCGTATTGATGCCCGTAACACCGGATTGCATTTGCAGTTGCGGATAATGAATGCCGGGCTCATAATCTAAAAACTGTCTGGCTAAAAAGTGCAGCTCCCGCCAGTCCTGCCAAAGATTATATACGAAAAATGAGACCACCATAGCCCGCATCCTGAAATTAATATAACCGGTTGCCACTACGCAACGTATACAGGCATCCACAATAGGAACACCTGTTTTTCCGCTTTGCCAGGCCAGAATGTAAGCTTGGTTTTTATTCTTCTGCAACCCATCATAAGCTTTGTTGACGTTTTCAAATTCCATGCGGCATTCATCTTCAAACTTCTGTATGAAATGACAGTGCCAGTGCAGGCGGGAAATGAAATTGGAAAGCGCTCTTTTATTGCTTGCTTCTGTATAATGCTGCATCGTAAACTGATACACCATGCGCATACTGATATTGCCATAAGTGAGATAAGGCGACAAACGGCTGCATCCTTTGCGGCTTAGGGCAGGCTTGGAGATGTGTTTTGAATAATTTACATAGCGCTCTTTTAGGAAACTCTGAATATATTTCCAGGCGTAGGTTTCACCACCCGGCTGAAAATGTTCGTTCGGAGTTGTTATGGCTGCATCTAATGCAGGACCTTTTACTGATTGATAAAATGAGTCTTCCAGACTGAATGCGTTCAGTTTGTGTTCGTCAATTATTTTTGGTGTTTCCTGCATTTTTTGTTTCCATCGCTGCTCCCAGTTTTTTCTGGATTTTAATTTTCTGATGACTCCGTTGTTCTGGTATTCTTTCCAATCAATGGCATGCTCCTTACAAAACTGCTGAACGGCAATGTCTCTGTCATACGTTATTTTATTACCGGTTTCCTGATGCGAAAAAATAGT
>JADLAJ010000290.1 GCA_020848255.1 Chitinophagales bacterium | reverse complement strand
CCGTAACAATATTACGCTCCTGTCCTATCAGTGCATTTAATAAGGTAGACTTTCCTACATTCGGCTGGCCTACAATGGTAATCTTCGGCAGCTCCGCATAAATATCCACCGCATTTTCCAGTTCATCCGGTATTTGTTCCGTAATAAAATCCAGAATTTCACCGGTACCGCTGCCGCTCATGGAGGAAACGCAGAACAGGTTTTCAAAGCCTAAACCATAAAACTCATTGGCAGCATAAGAACGCTCTGTGTTATCCACTTTATTCACCGCAATAATCACCGGCTTCTTGGTTTTGCGTAATTCCTGCGCTAAAGATTCATCTAAATCGGTAATACCGGTCGTCACATCTACCATAAACACCATAATATCTGCTTCGTCAATGGCAAGGCGCACCTGATGGCGGATAGCCTTTTCAAAAACATCGTCAGAATGCAGTACAAAACCGCCGGTATCTATCACGTTGAAAGTTTTACCATTCCACTCGGTAATGCCGTACTGACGGTCGCGCGTAACGCCGCTGAAGTCATCCGTAATAGCTTTTCTTTCTTCTAATAAACGATTAAACAAGGTGGATTTTCCCACGTTTGGACGACCTATGATGGCAACTGTATATGACACGGCGAATATTGAATTATAAGTTATGAATGATGAATTATAAGCTTTTAAATAAAATTGCCTATTCTTCTTTGACCCGCAAAGGTACGCATTTTGTAGTGAAACTCCGCCGCAAGAAGACAATCTGGCTAAGTTCTATAGATAAATTAACTATTCAGTTACAGTTAAGTGACCTGAATGTGAAGCGTATTCAGATAATGAAAGTTCAGAAACTAACCCTGAAATACAGCTAAATGGATTTCAATTGTAAATCGTTTAAAGCTATTTTTAAAATGCCTATTCTGGAGTGCTTACTTCCTGTGGCTTATTTCTGGTTGATAGCCAATATATAAAGAAAGCAATGGCAATAAACGGAAAGCTCAGCCATTGTCCGTGAGTCAGGGTAATTCCCATCATCGTCAGCGGGTTTACGTCTACTTTCCAATATTCCAGGAAGAAACGGCCGGCAAACATCATAAACAGGAAAATAGCCATCAGGCTGCCTTCACGTGGTTTGTATTTTGAACGGATATAGATAGTAATCAGCACAATGAATATAGATACATACAGAAATCCTTCGAACAACTGAATCGGCACACGTGGCATGGTATCGAATACACCGGTGATATCGTCTCTGTTGCGCTCGAAAACTACGCCCCAGCTGCCGTCGGTATAGTCACCCACGATTTCTGAGTTGAAGAAATTACCAAAACGGATAAACGAACCGCCGATGGCCGTCGGAATCGCCACTCTGTCGATAATCCATAAAAAACTATATTCCGGGTGGTTTCTCTTGTATAAAATCAACGCAATGGTAATGGCGATAGCTGCCCCGTGGCTGGCCAGACCGCCTTTCCAGATTTGCACGATTTCCAGCAAATGCTGACTGTAATAATCCCATTGGTAGAAGAATACATGTCCTAAACGCGCGCCGATTAAGACCGCGAAGAACATATACATCAGCAACTGGTCGGCACCTTCCGTATTTTTGTTCTCCTTTTTAAACTCCCAGAAGAGAATATTGTAGCCTAAGAAAAAAGCAGCACCATACAACAAGCTGTACCAACGGATACCGAAATCCTCGGTAATCATAAAAATCTCAGGTTTGATATTCCAGTGAACGACAAAAGCCAGTAAACTATTCATGCAATTAATTTGTGCGGCAAAGTTAGTAATTTATTCCGTTTAGTTATCAGCCAAAGGGCATTAGGCAATAGTTAATAAACGTCAAATTGTTCAATTGAATATTTGAAGAGAAAAATGTATATTTGAAATTAAGAAGAGTAAAAGTCAACATATATCTCTAAATTAGTTATATTAGAGTATAAAAAGTAACGATATAAACGAGTTGGCAGCAAGCTTATAGAACATCAAACAATGAAATACATCTTTATTTTTTCTTTAGCAATATTCATCTCTTGCAATGAATCTATGGATACAAATAAACATATTAGAATGACTGAGAAAATAGAAACACTAGAGGAAATAAAAAATTATGATTTCTCAAGTTATGACTCAAGTAAAATAAAAGATACCAAAACCAATATTTCAGGTTTACTGGAAGGTACAGACAAAATTTTTAATGAATGGAAATTGAGAAAAAAATGTAACGAAGACAGTATAGATATGGAATTAGATTTTGATTTTTATTCTGCGGACAAAGTAGGAAGTGAATCATTCCGCTATGTTTTAGAAAAAAATGGTTTTAAAACCAAAATAAAGACAACAAGAACAATGCTTTTTTTTAAAGGTTATGAAATTAGGGTTTCAAAGAAACAATATTGGACATTAAAAACTGTAGAATACGAAATAGAAAGATTAGGATTAATAAGCAGAAAATATAATTTATTAATTGAAGGTTATGGTTCTGCGATTAATTAAAAGCCAGCTGCCAACAAAAAATTGGCAATAGTTGTGGTAGATTTGGTAATTATAGTTTTGTGTAATAAATTACATTTGTAAATAAGTGTTGGTTGGTGCTAAACACGCACAACCATCGCCAATTTTCAGCCGTTGGCTATATTACAGAACAACCCCCAAACAAACGACAAACAATAACACAACATTTTAAAAATAAAAAACTATGGCACTTATCAATCCACACATTAACTTCAACGGAAATACCGAAGAAGCATTTAATTTTTACAAATCAGTATTTGGCGGAGAGTTCGCTAAAATCATTCGTTTCAAAGAACTTGCAAGTCCTGAATTTCCGGTATCGGAAAAAGAAGAAAATAAAATTATGCATATTGCCTTGCCAATCGGTAAAAGCAACCTGCTGATGGCAAATGATGTTCCGGAAATTCTGGGAAAAACAAACGAAAATGAGAACAGAAGCAAAATCTCCATAAGTGCTGAAAGCAAAGAAGAAGCCGATAAATTATTTAACGGTCTTTCAGTTGGCGGACAAATTGAAATGCCCATTACTGACAGTCCCTGGGGTTCTTATTTTGGTATGTTTCGCGACAAATATGGAATTGAGTGGATGGTAGATTTTGACCCAAACTATAAAGGTCAAATTTAACTGAACAAAATAAGGAATACCGGACAGCGCGCGCTGGTGTATGACTTTCAAAAGACATCTCGTATATCCAACTATTTTTCCAAAATTCAATACCTTTAAATTTAATTCTGTGCAATGATTGATATTGAAAAGCTAAATCATACATTTCCTTTTTTGAAGGAATTGAGTGCCGCTGATATATTTGACTTCTTAAAAAATGTACAGGTTCAACAACTAAAGCCAGGCGACATATTTCTGGAAACAGGATCGCAAAAAAACAACCTCTATTTCATCACCAGGGGTTTAATACGCTCATACTATATTAATGAAAAGGGCGAAGAAATCACTAACCGATTACGTTATGAAAACCAGTTGATTGCTTCGTACGAAATTTTGTTTTTCAACCAGGCATCGCGTTTTAATTTTCAGGCTTTAGAACATACAGAATTACTTGTCATCAATTTTATTGAATTGCGAAACATCATAGAACAGAATTCAAAGCTGGATACCGGTCGCAGGTTTTTCATGATGAACATTCTAAGTGAAACACTTACTGCATTAGATGATTTTATTTTACTAAGCCCTGAAAAACGCTATTTAAAGTTTATGCAGCAGCATCCTGAATTACTCAACCGGGTTCCTCATAAATACATTGCCAATGTGCTGGGCATTACGCCTGTGTCGCTGAGCAGGATACGAAAAAGGATAGCCACCAGGAAACAGTAATTATCTTTTGTTATCGTCGCATGACTTCTTCCTTTATAATTTTGAACTGTTAAAGCATTTCAACATTAAAATTTTAAAATGGAAACATTTTCAAAAGGGATACAATTCGTCTTACCTGTTTTTATAGTACTCATTTTATCAGAAATGATAATTTCCAAAATCAGAAACAAACAAGTGTTTAATATTATGGATTCTGTTTCCAGTTTAAGTTCCGGCATTACAAATGTACTAAAACGTGTTTTGGGACTTACGATATATATCTTTACATACGATTTCTTAGTCGAGCATTTGGCAGTTTTTCATTTTAAATCTAGTGCTTTACAATATGTCATTGGATTTTTTGCCATAGATTTTTATGTTTACTGGAATCACAGATGGAGACACCGGTATAATCTGCTCTGGAATGATCATGTAATTCATCATAGTAGTGAAGAATATAATTTACCCGTTGCCTTACGTCAAACCATAGGAGATTTTGCAGACATCTACTTTTTTCTGATTATTCCGGCGGCAATTTTCGGAATACCATCTAATGTTATGTCTGTTTTAGCTGTTGTCATGCTTTTCGGTGGTTTTTGGTACCATACACAACTTATTGGCAAGCTGGGTTTTCTGGAGAAAATTATAGTTACACCATCACATCATCGTATTCATCATGCTATCAATCCAATTTATTTAGACAGAAATTTTGGTGGGATATTAATAATCTGGGATAAACTGTTTGGCACTTTTCAGGAGGAACTACCGGAAGAAAAACCTATTTACGGAATAACAAGACAAGTTAGCACCTGGAATCCAATAAAAATAAACTTCATTCATATTCTACTATTGATAAAAGATGCATGGCGAACGAACAACATCAAAGACAAGTTTAGAATTTGGTTTATGCCAACTGGCTGGAGACCTTCTGATGTAATTGAAAAATATCCTGTATCCTACATAACAGATGTTTATCATCAGGAAAAATATATGCCGGCTTCTAGTAACTACTTAAAGGCCTGGTCTTTAACGCAGTTAACTGTAACATTTCTGATAATGATGTTCCTCATTGTACAATTGGTTGAAATCTCAAAACCAGGCATATTTGTATATGGATTTTTTATTTTCTATTCAGTATACTGTTATACTTCCTTAATGGATAGAGACAAGTATGCATGGATACTGGAGTTGGTCAGGTGTATAATAGCATTCAGCATTATAAACTATTATGGAGACTGGTTTACACTCAACAAGTTTCTGCCTCTGGGTACTACCATACTTTCAGTATATTTTATTATTTCTACCTTTGTAAGTATTGCATTTGAATATTTTGAATTTAAAAATAACATCCTACCAACCAGTGCAAGCATAAGACATTAAATTTTGAGTGAGGCTTTGAAAAAATTTATTTAAAGATGCTGACCTTAAGCTTGCTCAAAACATAACATTCAATTTACAATTTGAGGATTATTTTTGTTAGGATAGATTTTATGTTTTTAATCGTTTATGCAAGTTGAAAAAAACATCCTCAACCTTTGTTGTACAAATAGCCGGTGCGGAGCATTTGGGCTTCGCGGAAGAACTCTGTAAACTGTACGAAGAATCTGCTAAAAAACGCGGCACGGGTATCGCCAAGCGCGATCCGGAATACATCAAAGAAAAGATTTTACAGGAAAAAGCCATTATCGCCACTACGGCAGATAACCACATCGCAGGCTTTTGTTATATAGAAACCTGGGAAGGCAAGAACTATGTGGCCAACTCCGGTTTAATTGTGCGGGAAGAATTTCGTCATCACGGGCTGGCCAAAAAGATAAAGAAATTTGTCTTTGACCACACACAAAAAAAATATCCGCAGGCAAAAATATTCGGTATCACGACGAGCTTAGCTGTCATGAAACTGAACTCGGATTTAGGGTACAAACCGGTTACATTTTCAGAACTCACACAGGACGATGCCTTCTGGAGTGGCTGTAAAAGCTGCATCAACTATGATGTGCTGACGCGCACCAGCCGTAAAAACTGTCTGTGTACCGGCATGCTCTTCGACCCGAAAGACGAGAAGAAAAAGGAATTTGCAAAAGTAAAAAAGATAGAAAAAAAAATTCCGGCAAAACTAAAAACACCAAAAGCACAACGCATCAAAGTGGTGAAATCGGCAGGAAAAAGCAAGGAGAATAAAAGATAATTGAAACCATCGTCATTGCGAGGCACGAAGCAATCTCTTCGTATTTACAGATTGCTTCCCTTTGTTCGCAATGACGTTAAACTAAAAAGAAATGAATAATAAAGTAGTCTTAGCGTATAGCGGCGGTTTGGATACCTCGTACTGCGTAAAATACCTGACGGAAGAAAAAGGACTGGAAGTATATGCTATTACCGTAAACACAGGTGGTTTCAGCGAGGAACAACTCAAAGCGATTGAAGTGCGCGCCAAAGAAATGGGTGTAAAAGAATTTGTGGTGCGTGATGTGGTGAAAGACTATTACGATCAATGCATCAAATACCTGATTTTCGGAAACGTATTGAAAAACAATACCTACCCATTGTCCGTTTCTGCAGAGCGTGTATTTCAGGCGATTGCCGTGGCAGAATATGCCAAAGAAATCGGTGCAGGCTATATTGCACACGGCAGCACCGGCGCAGGCAACGATCAGGTGCGTTTCGATATGGTATTCAACATTGTGATGCCGGAAGCAGCAATTATTACGCCCATCCGCGACAATAAATTATCGCGCGAAGAAGAAATTGAATACCTGAAAAAACACGGCGTTGAAATAGATGCGAAGAAAGCGGCCTACTCTATCAATCAGGGCATCTGGGGCACCAGCGTGGGCGGCAAAGAAACGCTTACATCAAGACATACTTTACCGGAAGAAGCCTATCCTACGCAGTTATCTAAAACAGCAGAAAGCGAGGTGGTGCTTGAGTTTGAGCAAGGTGAACTGGTTGGACTGAATGGCAAAAAATACAGTCATCCCACTGAAATAATTATTGAACTGAATCAACTGGCAGGTGCTTATGCCATCGGCAGAGATATCCATGTCGGCGACACGATTATCGGTATCAAAGGCCGCGTGGGTTTTGAAGCGGCAGCTCCTCTGATTATTATCAAAGCACATCATTTACTGGAAAAACATACACTGACGAAACAGCAGTTATTCTGGAAAGACCAGTTGAGCAATGTCTATGGCAGCAACCTGCACGAAGGCTTGTTTTATGAGCCCTTGATGCGCGATTTAGAGGCATTCCTGACAAGCACGCAGGAAAATGTT
>JADLAJ010000289.1 GCA_020848255.1 Chitinophagales bacterium | reverse complement strand
TTTACATTAATATTATACCTAATATCTAATTCAAAAAGGTCATGGAGAACTTAAAAGAACTGGTAAATATTATCAATAAGCGTAAACTTAGTCAGCTGGAAGTGTTTGATAAATCGCTTATCAGCAGGAAAGACACCTTATTTGCAAAGTTTTACAATGGTATCGCAGATGGCGATATAAAGACGGATGAAGACGCGCTCTTGTATGTGTATGGTTCGGCAAAAGAAGCCACGAATTACCGGAAATTAAAATCGCGCTTTAAAGAGCGTCTGTTAAATACGCTGTACTTTATTGATATTAACCATGCATCGGAAATGGACAGCAGTAAAAAAGCTTATTTCGATTGTATGAACAGGCTGTATTTAAGTAATATCTTATTGAGGTATGCAGAGAACAGAAACGCTTCTATTCAGTTGATTGCAGATAGTTATTCAAGCGCTAAAAAAAATAACTTCTTCGATATCCTGAAAGAGTATTCCTATAAACTGCTGGTGCATTATGGCATGAGCGGCGATGAGAAAAAATACAATGAAGAATATATTGCCTATCAGCAGTACTCCAGAGAGTATGACCTGGAACAAAAAGCGCAGCTGATTTATACCAAAGTAATGATGACGGTACATTACACCAAAAAGACGCAGGAGCAGAAAGAGCAGGATGTAAAACAATGTACCGAAGATATCGCAAAAATTGTCAGCTATGCAAAATCACTGGTGGTGTATTTTATCTACATTCGAACGCTGTTGTTTTATTATGAGATTTTAGGCAACAACAAAAAGATTAATGAAACCTGTGATGTTTATTTGAAGAACTATCACCAATACTACTCTTCTATTTTGTCGGAAACCTACCTGAATACGATTTACATCTACAAACTGAAATCTTTATTTGATTTGAGAAATGACAAATCAGCTCTAAAGCTGATAGAAGAAATTGCACCCGGATCAAAAGGAGCGAGTTTCCTGGCGGTGAAAGAGTTTGAGATGAAAATCTTGCTGAGCAATAAACAAACCGGCATAGCAAAACAAACGCTGCAGCTAATACAAACCCATCCCTACTACAAAAATGCGCATACGACTTTGAAGGAGCGCTGGTTTGTGTACAATGCGTATCTGGAATTTCTGGAAAATTACCTGAACGACGGAAACTACAAATTCAGTTTATCTAAATTTGGCAACGATATACCGAATGTTTCGCAGGATAAATCGGGCTTTAATCTGGCGGCGAGAATCGTATCCATTTTGTTTTATATCGGCAGAAACGACCTCGACAGTGCCATGCAGCACATTGATTCTTTGAAAGTGTACCAGTCGCGCCATTTAAAAGACGAAAGCAATACCCGAAGCAACCTGTTTATCAAACTGCTTTCCACCATGGAAAAGAAAAGTTTTAATTATAAAGAGCTGAGACAAATAAAGGAATACACAGTATTGAAAGAAAATTACAGCCATCAGATAATGCATGAGAGTGAAATCATCTTTTATGATGTTATCTGGGAAATGCTTCTGGATATTATTAAGAAAAACGATCAGAAACTGATAAGTACAATAAGATAAAAATAAAAACGGGCAAGCTTTGCACTCACCCGTCAGACCCTAAAGTCTAGAAACATAAAAACCCTACGACAAATTTAGTAAGCAATTTTCATTATCCAAATATTTTGCCAACTTTTTTTCATACATAACATAGAATTCATTTTTACAATGTGGATAAACCATTGTAGGTACAAGTATTATCAAAATAGAAATCGTCAAGATATTACAGTAATCAACTGATAACTAATACTATGAATAAAAAAAGAAATTGAATTTATCCTGAAATTAATGGAAGGCAAACTGATTCATCATGGTAAATAAATCATCTTTAAAGTTGGTGCTTTTTTTAGGAATATATTTATAAATCCTGCAATCTTCTTCTACCGCAATATTTCTAAGTTGCAAATGCTGGTTGATAAACTGCATTTCCAGCTCCGGAATCAGGTCTTTAAAAGTGAGCGCAATGTCCATAACAGACATATTAAAATCTACCATGTTATAAATTCCGGACGGCACGTTCAAAAACGGAAGCTGCGTAATATATTGCGCAGATTTATCTACATCGATAAAGGAACGAATCTGCTGCCCGTCGCCGTGAATGGAAATCTTTTTCAGGAAATTAGCTTCAAACGCGAAATGATTAATTACCGCATCAAAGCGCATAGTTTGATTAAAGCCGTACACATTTCCCAATCGAATGATATAGGTATCAAAATTTTCGTTCTTCATCAGGCGCTCTACAAATCCTTCGCCGCGCATTTTTGATATACCATAATTGGTTCTCGGGTTGAGCTTAGTACTTTCCGTTATCTGCTTGCCTTTGGTGGAAGCTCCGTAAACCGACAAACTGCTGATATGAATAAACTTTTTTACCTCGCTTTCTTCTATTGCGTAAGTCAGCTCTGCCGTACCCCAGTGATTGATTTGTTCGTACAAATGCGGATCGGCGTCGGCATAAGGCGACGCAAT
Organism: Chitinophagales bacterium; assembly: GCA_020848255.1. Taxonomy (GTDB): domain Bacteria; phylum Bacteroidota; class Bacteroidia; order Chitinophagales; family JADIYW01; genus JADJSS01. The sequence goes on along the minus strand of JADLAJ010000289.1, from coordinate 5,451 downwards.
TTTTGCGGCCAGGTTAAACACCACATCCACTCCCTGCAATTCTTTTTTGAGTTTACGTGTATCGAGTATATCGCCCTGCACGAAACGGATATTATCGCCGCCGATACAGGTACACAAAAAGAAATTATAACCGCCTTTACTCAAGTTATCATACACGATAATTTCTTTAATCTTGGGAATCTTCACCAGTTTTTTCACCAGCTCCGTTCCTAAATATCCTGCTCCTCCTGTTATTAATACTTTCATATAAAAATTTACGATTAACGATTAACGATTAACGATTTTTCATTGTTCATCGTTCATTGTTCATTATTTAATTAGCTCTGTATGCAAACCGCATTCTGTTTTATTTAATCCGAACCAGCGTGCCATGCGCTCATCTCCCATTTGTGAGGCATCTATTTTGCGCGTACACGGTTCACAACCGATGCTGGTATATCCTTCTGCATCCAGCGGGTGGTGTGGAATTTTGTATTCTTTGATGTAATTCCAGATCATTTGTTTGGTCCACTGAAGCATGGGATGGTAACGCATGGCGCGTTGCGGCGTTTTTTGCTCTTCCTTCATCTTGGCGCGGTTGGCATTCTGGTCGGCACGCACGCCATTTATCCAGATATCGTAGGTTTGCAAGATCGGCTCCATGGGTGCCACTTTATTCAGGTGACAGCAGAAATCCGGGTCGGAAGTGAATAACAAACGACCGTTGCTGTCTTTCTGCATGTTGCGCGGGGTAGACGATTTCTGGTCGATTACTTTAATACCAAATAAGCGGGCAATCTCATCCTTGTACTCGATGGTTTGCGGAAAGAGATAACCGGTATTCAGAAAATAAATGGGTATGGTATTGTCTATCTGCGACAAGATATGCAGCATAGGAATGGAATGCGTCTGGAAGGAAGAGCCTGCAAACAAGGTTTTGCCTTCGTTTTTGTAGCCTTCTATCTTTTTGCGGATGCTGTCTATTTCTGCGTCAAATGCCATAGAATAAAAATAGAATCTTATACTGCATAGTACGGCGGAATGGACATTAAGGATTAATTAAATGTAGGATGATACGATTTTGGCGATGATTCAGGAAGATGAAGAGACGATTGTGGTGGTTTAGGTATAGGATCGTTTCACTTCGTTCGCAATGACGGTGTTATTTTGGGGTTTGGTGGTTGACAGTTGATAAGACCTATCCTTTAGAACGTTAAAAAAATAGTACGCAATAAAACTATTTAAAATGCGCAATGCGCATTTTAAATAGTTTTGCATCTAACTTATTGATTTTAAATAAAATATAAATAAATCTACTCATATTTGCAATTTTGCTCAATTGCGCCTATTTTTGAGTTAGTTGCAACTTATTTTTTTATGGATACTGCAAATATAAAAGCAATAGCAAAAAACTTTCCGGAAGAATACCAGGAATTTGAAATCTGCGTTAATTTGCCATTAGCAGAATTTGCAATATTTGAAGAAGGAGTTGTTGCTGAAGACATGGATCACAAATGGCATATCTATGTAAGCGAAAACAATTTATATTGGATTAGAAGCTGGACAGGTTTTTGTATTTATAAAGCTCCTTTTAAAAAAACTGAAGATGACGTAGAACTTAAAAGGGTTTTAGTAAACAGAAACAAAGACCAATACACCAGTACAGATATAGAGTTTGACAAAATTTTATTTTTAGAATTATTACAAGCATATCTTGGAAGAGAAGATATTTATGTTGACCCAAGGTTCGAAAATAAAATTATAAAAGATATAGTGGCTCGCATTGATACTGAAAATAATTATATAAAGTCTATAGGCACTCAAGAATATGGTTTAACATTAAGTATTCTTGAAAGCATCCGTGACATGGATGTATTTGAAGGTTTAGATGAGTTAAAAAGTAATGCAAAGAATATAGCTCTAAAAGAAGATTTAGTAAGCCTATATTATCAAAATAGAAATAATAATAAAGATTCAGGAACTTACTATTTTGACAAAGATGTAACAAGATTACTGGGTCACATTAAAACAAAAAAATAAGCAGCAGCAAACAAAAAATTGGTAATAGTTGTGGTAGATTTGGTAATTTAAGTTTTGTGTAATAAATTTAATTTGTAAATAAGTGATAGTTAGTGCTAAACACGCACAACCAGCGCCAATTTTCAGCCGTTAGCCGCAGATATGCAGATTTCACTGCCAAAAATGTATTAATGAAACAAATATTGTATACATTTGAACTTAACTTAATCATTACTCCTTCCTATGAAACACATTTTTTCAGTTTGTCTCATTCTTCTTTCGTATGGTATAACGCTCGCTTCCCCGGGGGGATTGGTATTAAACGGAAGTTGGTCATTTAATGTTGGGAAAACAACCGTTCGTATTACCGGCGATGAAATTACCAATGAGAGTGACTATCAAACAAGTGGAAGTTTCTTGCTGGAAATGTACCTCACGAAGCAGAAATACGACGGAAATAGTTTGAGTGGACAAAAAGTTTTCTCTCGCAGTTATAGTTCGATGGATCCAAATTCGTATTATGGTCCAATTGATATAACTCACGATATTCTACCGGTAAATCCGGGAACGTACTATGTTACATTGGCGGTGTTAGAATACGTTGATGGTGAATACATGGTGGCTGATTATCTCAATTTTGATGCGATGTGTACAATTAGCTCAAACGAGATTACGACTGCGCCACAACTCGAAGGAAACTGGTTAGTGTCCAATTCTCTCAATGGTGAGAATAAGAACCAACTGAGCATAAGAGGTGGTACGATTGTTAACAATTCTGAATATGCAACAGACAGCATTAAACTGAAGATCTTTGGATCAGTGGAACCTTTCGACGGGAAACTGTTAAACGGCTACACGCTTTGTGAGGTTAATTACGATCCATTAGGTGCAAAGTTTGCTTTTTATGACAACAGCTTCCCTTACGTTCTCGAAATGCTACCGCCAAATGGCAGGTATCATGTAGCAATACTTTTGTACGTCAAAGAAAAAAACGACTATGTTTTAGCAGATTACAACAACTTGTACGAGACGATTATTTTTCGTTAAGCGTTGTTGTCAAAATATTCAAGTAAAAGTTCCATAGAGACTCGATTCCGATTGGGTTTTTATAATTTTAAAAGAAATTGACCAGCGGCTTCGGAAACGATATTGATTTTACAAACTTGATCTAAATGAAAATATCACGTAGACAATACGACGTAAATAATTTACCAGCCACCAACACTTACTATGCGATCATTGCTGGTTTTCGGTAGCTTCAGCTCTATTTCTATGAATAAATTTTCTCTTGGCCGAGAATACTTGTTCCGCTTTGAACGCAACGTCTCATAGCAAGGCAACGTTAAAATTAATCTCAGCTCCCACCCTCTTTTTGCTGCTTATTCCGCTCGCGCGGAATGGATGGCCTTTATAGAAATGACAGTACTCCTGACAAGAGCATATGAATAATAAAGTGCAACAGCTCTACCCCTATAAATTTCATAAAATTTCTGTAGATTTAATTTTCGCTCAAGCTATGTCAGCAAATACTATTTCCTGAATGTCAGAGCCGGTGCGGAAAATTATAAAAATGTTAATCATGAAATACACAGTCATCTTATTTTAAATATGAATACTCAACAGCAGCAAAACTACGCCTACGCTTTTACCACGTCAAAAACTCCCGATGCAGTTTTTTCGTTATTGCTGGACATAGATAAATGGTGGTCGGGCTTGTATGCGGAACAAACCACCGGTAAAAGCGAACACCTGAACGATGAATTTACATTTTCTGCTGGCGGCGGCATGCATTACTCCAAACAAAAACTAATTGAACTCATTCCTGGCAAAAGAATTGTCTGGCTGGTAACGGAGAGCAAGCTGACATTTCTGCAGGATACGAACGAATGGGCTAACACCAAAATAGGGTTTGATATTACATCGGATAGTGCAACAACAACCGTAACCTTTACGCATGAGGGTTTAGTGCCGCAAATAGAATGTTACGGAGGCTGTGCCGGTGCCTGGACAAAATATCTGGATAAGCTGAAAAAAAGCTTGCAGTAATATCCTTACAGAACTCTATCTAAAGCACTAATATTACTGTATATTTTACGTTTATACGTTGGCCTTTAATAAATTCCGCGTGATGCTGAACCAAAATACTTTCTTGCCGTTTTACAACAGATATTTCTCTATAAAACACACACATGATACGGCAATACTTATTTCTACTTATTCTTCTGTTATCTGAATTTTGCAATGGACAAACAGATTATGACAAACTCATCACTTATTATAAAACATCAAAAAATTTTAATGGTGTAGTTTTAGCGGCAACTAATGGTAAAATTGATTTCATGAAGGGAACTGGCTTGGCTAACAGACAAACTATAACAGCTATAAATTCATCGTCTGTATTTAAGATAGCATCCGTTACCAAAACTTTCACCGTTGTTTTGATTCTTAAACTTTACGAACAAGGTAAAATCGACTTAAATGCTACAATTGGAACATATCTTCCGGAGTACAATGGTGAAGCAAAGGATAAAGTAAGTATTCACCATTTAATTACGTACAGCTCCGGCATACCCAATTGCGAAGGCAAAACAGGAATTGGTGTGTACCAATCTCCTGTTTCTGTTGACGACTTTATTAAGAAATATTGCAGTGGCAAACTAGAATTTGAGCCGGGAAAACGATTCAGTTACGACAATGGAAATTACATCATACTCGGTCGCATTATTGAAAAAATTACAGGAAAATCTTTCAGTCAAAATCTGAAAGAATCCATTTTAGCACCGCTAAATATGAAGAACACCGGTTTGCTTTATCATAAAAATATTGTTCAGGGCTTGACAGAGACCTACAATATAGACGACAGCACAAAAGTATTCTACAAAGACGATCCCTTGTATATTGAAAACTACTATTCGGCTGGTGCCATGTATTCCACAGCAGAAGATTTATTAAAATTTGATGCAGGTATTTTTCAAAAAAAACTACTAACCAAAAAAACAGTTGACTTAATGCTGACACCTTATCCTGAACTTTACGGCGTTGCATACGGATTTTGGGTAAGCGAAAATACATTTGGAGATTATACTTTTAAAGTTGCCAATCGTCAGGGTTCCATCTGGGGCGCAAATGCAAACTGGCTGCACATAACAGACAACAACAAAACTTTTATCGTTTTAAGCAATACGAACGCCACGAACTTAGAGGAATTAACAGAGCAATTAGTTTTGATATCTACCGGACAGAAAAAAAAGCAATGAGTATTGGATAAATAAACAATAATATAGATACGCAAAGCAAGCCTGCTTATATTTTAAAATACCTTTTTCAAATAAAATATTAAACTAATTTGCCAGCGATTCGAAATTAATTAGTTATTTCAAATCCCAGTTCTGTTTCATGAAGGAAATGCCGTGGTGGTGCGTCAAATCAAACTGCACGGGAACAATAGATACA
>JADLAJ010000288.1 GCA_020848255.1 Chitinophagales bacterium | reverse complement strand
GCTGTTGTAAACATCAGTAGTCGTAAAGCCGCCATCACCATTTGCAGGACCTCTGAAGTTGTGTTTTACCAATAGATTTCCATTGTCTAATAATTGAGGTGAAATAAATCCATTTGGATAATAAACAACAGCAGAATCCCAACTTAAATCATCGTGTACTCTTATTAATTTTGCAACATATCTGTTAAGGGTGTCCAGATTGCTGAGATTTAAAATATAATCATTTTGCACTTTTTTCATCGTATATAATGCATATTGTATACTCGATGAACTGTATTTATTTGGAATAATAACCGAGTCTATTTGGGCAACCGTATCTAAGTTTGCAAATGCAATTTTTGCTCTAATAAATTTTATGGTATCTCTAACATGATTGTTTACGTTATCTATTTTAGTAGTTGAAAAACCCGCTTCAATGGCTGAATTTGTTTCAGTAACAATTAATTTGTTTGAGTATAGGTCATCATAAGTAAATACATATAATGCATGTTTTGGTTGCATTACGAATGGTTCAAATGATTCTATAATCTGGTAATAAATTCCTGCTACGATATTATTAGGAACGTATTCTTCATAAATTAAAATGTATTTTTGAATAGCTGAAATATATTTTATTGCATGAATTTTCTGTGCATTCCGGATAGGAACATAATTGATATTAAAGAGGAAGAGTTCTCCGTTTTCTTTTTTGTATTGATGAAGATAAATGGAACTGTCCCAGGGTTGTGCAAAGCTGGAAGCTATTACACAGTTTCCATTCGGCATCATCTCAATTTCTGAGTTGTTAGCTCTGTCGCTGGAATTTATTAAGTCTAACTTTTGTTGCCAGCCACTTGCAAATAAATTATTGTAGCTTATAAATAGTATAAAAGCTAAACTGATTTTTAAAAGTGTTTTCATATAACGTAGTTTAAAGTTAGTGAATCTATTTGCTGCTGAAGTATTTTGTATAGATTTAATATCATTATACATGTATGGTATAAATTTATCTCCATTGGTTCTGTACAAGTTTGCGTTATTTTTCATGGCGTATTGTTTTAAGAGTTGTTTACGATACAAATGTGCAGTCTAATCTTGCAATAAAAAATTACAATAATTATAGTTTGTCCGATAATTATAGTCTATATTTATAAAGTAATACTTCACATATGTTGGACAGCAAGTTGTTAAAAATATACCTTTCTCTTAGTAAAGAAGAGCATCGCTTGCTGAGTAAATGGATTGCATCACCGATTGCAAATGTTCATAAAGATGTCCGAAAATTTATTTCGTTTTTAGATTCCAGAAAGGCATTTTCTGCGGTTACTTTGCAAAAAAGTCGTGCATTTTCGTATTTATATCCAAAAAATAGAGTTTATGATGACTTGAGATTGCGCCACGTAATGTCGCTTTGCACGCAAACATTGGAAGATTTTTTAGCGTATGCTTATTTTATAAAGAACAGAAATGAACAGCAAATAGCATTAGCTAAAAATTTGCAGCAACATCAATTATTAGAACAAGCTCAGGTTGTCTTTGATAAAATAAAAAACACACAGCAAAGGCAGGCTAAGCTAGATGCTATGTTTTATTTAGAGTCTATACAATTGGAAATAGAGCAGTTTAAATTGTTAAGCCAGAATTCAAGAGATAAATCGTTTAATCTGCAACAAATTTCAGATACAATTCACCAATATACTACTGCTGAAATATTGAAATATACCTGTATTTCCATCACACATCAAAATGTAAGTAATCAACAGTATTCATTTGCTTTTTTGCCTTTTATTTTAGAGCAAATTGAAGCAGAAAAATTATCATTTACGCCAGCAATTGAAATTTATTACTATGCTTATAAAACACTAACCAATACTAACGAAAATAGTTATTTTAAAAAATGTGTCGAAGCAGTTTACAAATATGAGTCTTGCTTTACTGAACATGAACTCAAAGATATCTTTTTGTTGTGCATCAATCACTGTATAAAAAAATTAAATTCAAGTGAATTGCTCTTTGCTGAAACTGCCTACAGGTTATACCTGCACTCTTTAGATAAAAAATACCTTTTAGACAATAACGAGCTCAGCCGTTTTACCTTCACTAATGTTGTTTTTATAGGACTAAAGCTGAAGGATTTTAAAGGCGTAGAAGATTTTATCGAAGCGTATGGCGAATATCTGAATGAATTGACTAGAGAAAATACGATTTCATTCAATAAGGCACGTTTGTATTTTACCCAGAAAAATTACAGGAAAACTATGCCGATTTTATTGAGCATTGAGTATAGTGATACCTTGTGGAATTTAGCGGCTAAATTCATGCTGGTGAAAATTTATTTCGAGACGAAAGAATATGAAGCTTTAGTGGGACTGTTGAATACATTTAAGGTCTACCTGTTCAGACAAAAGAAAATTGGTTATCACAAGGAACGATATAAAAATATCATAAGGTTCAGCGAAAAACTTTATGCCCATATCGATGTATCTAAGGCAAAGAAACTTAAACTCAGAAATGAAATTGAACAGGTAGCGGATTTGCCGGATAAAGAATGGTTTCTGGAAATGTTGAAATAAACTAAGGCTTAAAAGTCTTTGTCTTTTCTATCACTTCGTTTTCTAATTTCTTTTTATACTCCATTACTTTTTGGAGTAATTCTTTATCGTGCGTAGCCAAAATCTGCGCTGCTAATATGCCTGCATTTTTTGCGCCATTGATGGCAACCGTTGCCACCGGCACACCACCCGGCATCTGCACAATAGACAACAACGAATCTAAGCCATTTAAACTTTTGCTTTGCACCGGAACGCCAATCACCGGCAGCGGTGAAATGGCCGCCACCATACCCGGCAGATGCGCTGCACCACCGGCTCCTGCAATAATCACTTCAACCCCCTGCTCATGTGCCGTGCGCGCAAAATCGTACATGCGTTCCGGAGTACGGTGTGCAGATATGATGGTGTATTCAAAGCTTACGCCGAATTCTGTCAGTACTTTTGCGGCTTCCTGCATGACCGGTGAGTCGCTGTCGGAACCCATGATGATGGCTACTTTTTTCATAACTTGATTTTTAAACACATAGAAACATAGATTTTATTAAAGCACTTGAGTTTGTAGTTTATATTCGTTCATTTTAGGTTAGCATAGTTATTCATCGAAGATGAACCCTATATTTTTCTATCAAAATCTTCAATTAATACCCAAAACTATGTGCCTATGTGTTTTAATTTATAAAATTTCAATTTCTGTTAAAGTTCGGACTTTTTGAGTAATTTCCAACACTTTTTCCCGCGATGGCTGAACGATGGTGATATGTCCGAGTTTGCGGTTAGGTTTGCTTTCCTCCTTTCCGTATAAATGAATATACACACCGGATAAAGTATTTAGTTCATTAAAATATTTCAACCTGTATTTCCCATTTCCTGTTTCCGGACCTATGAGGTTAATCATCGCACACGGCATTTTCAGATGCGTCGAACCCAAAGGCAAATCTAAGAGCACCCGCAGTAGTTGTTCGTATTGGGAAGTATAAAATCCCTCAATAGTATGATGGGCGGAATTGTGCGGACGAGGTGCAATTTCATTCACCAGCAATTCATCGTTTTCCGATAAGAATAATTCTACCGCAAATAAACCCGCGCTGCCAAAGGCTTCCGCACACTGTAAGGCAATCTGTTCCGCCCGTTGTTCCAGATGTAAAGGCATATTTGCCGGTGAAATTAAAAAGGAAACCAAATTGCTTTGCGGATCAAATTCCATTTCTATCGCCGGATACACGGCTAATTCTCCTTTTCGGTTGCGTGCCACCAATACCGCAATTTCTGTTTTACACGGCACAAATTCTTCCACCATCAGTTCCCCGTCAAAAGGAATGATCTTAGGATTTTCTAATATAGAATTTCTATCAGTGATAAAAACACCTTTCCCGTCATAACCACCAGTGCAGGTTTTTACTGCCATCTTTTGGAAGGTCGTCTGTGTAAGTTTTTCCTTAGCTTCTTCTCTGTTCAGGGCGATGAAGAATGGAGCAGTTGGGATATTGTTGTTTTGGTAAAATAATTTCTGTTTGCCTTTATCCTGAATAATCTTCAGAATCTCAGGATTGGGAATGATGGTTTTTCCCTGTTGCTGTAACTCAATTAATTTATCGACTTCTATATGTTCAATTTCCCAGGTGAGCACATCGGAAATATCAGCTAATTTTTGAATCTCATTGCCGTCTGTAATGCTGCCGACAATATGATGATTGGCTAATACGCTGGCCGGGCAGCTTGCATCTCTGTCCAGAATGTTTACCGGAACAGACCACTGCGAAGACTTCTGGATGAACATCTTGCCAAGTTGTCCACCGCCAATAATACCGATTGTAGGGAAAATTTTCTTCGATGTTTCCATCATATACAAAGATAGGAAATCAAGGCAGTCATTTTTAATTCGGGCAATTATTTTTTTAAAATAAGTTGATTAATCAGGATGGCTGTTTCTGAACGTGTTTTTTCTTAGCATTTTTGGCAAATGCAAGACCATTTACTTCATCCCAGTGTGTAGTGGTAAACCCGAAGCCTTTATCCGAGTCGAGATAATGGTGTTTCAAATGATGTTTCATTATTTTTTCAAAAAACGGATGTTTGATATCATACTTATGTGTGGAGATGTGCGTGAATTCGTAAAATAAATAGTAAAGAATCATCAGACCGAAAAGCGTTTCACCTTTTTCTTTTCCCAATGCCGTTTTGCAAACGCTGTAAAAAACAAGTCCGCTGGGAATGCTTGCCCAAAGCGGCACCACAAAACGATAAGGATCATTCGGGAAATTGTGGTGGATGTCGTGAAATTCACGGATGGTGCCGGCGTCAATTTTTCGTTCTTCGTTTTCATGCAGCACGTTCTGGTGCAGGAAATATTCCAGGTATCCCCAAAACTTGGAAATCAGCGGAATCATCCAGAGCAAATGCAGCAGAGAAACGCGTTTCACCACAAAAGACTTGAACAGCAAATAAAAAGAGACGGGTAAATAGAAAGCAAAAGGCACCAAATAATGCTGCTTGATAAAAAACTCTTTCCAGCCACTTTCATATACTTTATGGTAGGCTGCTTCATTATCTTTTATCTCCTTCATCTATTGAAGTTACTAAATGTCAGAGATAAATGTGTGTAAGCACTCATGTAAACAGAACTTTATTTTCTTATGTATAGAGGAAAAATTTAATGCGTATGCAGTATCTTAGATGAAACTATGAAAAATCAATGGAAGTATCTGGTAGGCTTTTGGTTAATGGCAGCCTGTACAAAAGAAACCAATAAGACCACTTCAGAGAACGGAGTTGTCACCATTCGCGGTCAGCAGTATGTACTCGACTGGTCGGATGAATTTGAATATTCTGGTCTGCCCGATTCCTCGAAATGGGATTATGAAACAGGGTTTGTTCGGAACAACGAAACCCAGTATTACACCGATGCAAGAATAGAAAACTGCAACGTAGGCAACGGGGTATTGCATATCACGGCGCGCAACGATTCATTTGAGGGACATCCTGTAACCTCTGCCAGTATTGAATCGTTTGGCAAAAAAGAATTTAAATATGGATTGATAGAAGTACGTGCAAAGATGCCGCACCTTGGCAGCGGTACCTGGCCGGCTATCTGGATGAAGGGTGTAAATGATTATATTGTTGGTTGGCCAAAATGCGGGGAGATAGATATTGTGGAATGGGTGGGCAAGGCTCCGGTGGTGGCGCTTGGCAGCATCTATACGCAGGCGGAGGGCAGCACGAAATATGCAGAACGACACTGGCCGTATATCTCACTCAATTCCGATTTCTTTACAAATCAGTTTCACAATTATGCGATAGAGTGGGATAGTACGCAAATCAAATTTTTTGTAGATAACAACAATTACGTTACGTACACCAGACAGGATTTGGGTGTAGATTGGGAGCCGTTTACAAAGCCTCAATACCTGAAATTAAATCTGGCCATGGGTGGCATCATTCCTCCCATCGGTGGCGGTGGTGATATCGATTACAGCAAATTTCCGTATACCTTTGAAGTGGAATATGCGCGATATTATATGAAGGTAAGGTGATTTATTAGATGACACTTTTTATATCAACCTATAAGTCAAATATAAAAATACAAATGATGCAATTATAGCACCAACTCCAATAATTATATAAATCAATTTACCGATACTGCCTAAATATTTTTCAAAATCTATTCTCTTGTATGACTTAGTAAATGTTTTCCAATTATATAATGTTCCGAAAATAGACCAAAGTCCAATAGACAAAACACTAAGCGAAAAACATAAAAAAAGAATAATGACTAAACATTTATTGTCAAATTTCTCGAATATTACTAATGATATTCCGATTAGAAATGTGATTACTATCGTAAATCTAATTGTATTATACAACAATTTTTCCATTACACAATCATGCCTGCAGCCACTGTTTCATTGGTAGACTCATCCACTAAAATGATACTTCCTGTATTTCTGTTTTTGCGGTAGCTGTCGAAGAACAAAGGAACGGTAGTGCGTATCGTTACTCTTCCGATATCATTCAAGCCTAACTCTAAATCATCTTCTAATCTTTGCAGTGTATTGATGTTGAGTTTGTACTTGGTTTCTTTTACAATACACTTACATTCTCTCGAGGTGTGTCGTAAGATATATTTACCACGTGGTACCATCTGCTTTTCATTCATCCAGCACAGCATCACGTCAAATTCCTGTTCTACCTGTGGCATATTATTTTCGCGTACCAGCATATCACCACGAGAGATATCAATTTCATCCTCTAAGGTAATCGTAACGCTTTGCGGAGCGAATGCTTCCTGCAAATCGCCATCCATCGTCACAATGGATTTTATTTTAGAGGAGAAACCACTTGGTAAAGCTTTCACTTTGTCGCCCACACGAAAAACACCACCCGCAATTCTGCCTGCGTAGCCACGGAAATCATGGTATTCATTCTTCATCGGACGAATAACATACTGCACCGGAAAACGCGCATCGATATGATTTAAATCCGAACCGATGTGAATGGTTTCCAGTAAGTACATCAAAGTCGGACCCTGATACCAGTCCATATTTTCGGATCGGTTCACGACATTGTCGCCTGCCAGCGCGGAAATCGGTAAGAAGTGAACGTCTTTGATATCCAGTTTAGAAGCAAAGGCTTTGTAGTCATTTACAATTCTGTTGAAGGTCTTTTCATCCCATTCCACTAAATCCATCTTATTGATACAAACAATGATGTGCGGAATTTGTAGTAAAGACGCAATGTAAGAATGTCGATAGGTTTGCTCGATGATACCTTTTCGTGCATCTACCAAAATAATCGCTAAGTTGGCTGTTGACGCACCTGTCACCATGTTACGGGTGTACTGAATATGTCCCGGCGTATCGGCGATAATGAATTTTCTTTTTGGTGTAGAAAAATATCTGTAAGCCACATCAATGGTGATGCCTTGTTCGCGCTCTGCTCGCAAGCCATCGGTCAGCAAGGCAAGATTTACATATTCTTCACCACGTTTTGCGGAAGCCGCTTCAATCGCATCCATCTGATCCTGGAAAATGGATTTACTGTCGTACAATAATCTTCCGATTAAGGTTGATTTTCCGTCATCCACGCTTCCTGCCGTGGAGAATCGCAAAAGCTCCATATCTAAATATGCTTTCGAGTCAAAATTGTCTATTTCTTCTATTGTTGTTGTCATTGTATTCGTTTATTGTGTCAAAAGATTCCTCGCTGCACTCGGAATGACAATTAAAAGTATCCTGCTTTCTTACGGTCTTCCATCGCAGCTTCACTGCGTTTGTCATCGGCGCGCGTGCCGCGCTCTGTAGTGCGTGATGCTGCTACTTCCTGTATGATATCTTCCAGAGTAGAAGCTTCTGAAAACACTGCACCTGTACAAGTAATATCACCTACTGTTCTGAAACGAACAACACGTTCTTCAATCACTTCCGTTGGTTTGTTTTGAATGAATTCAGATGCGGCGTACCAAACACCATCGCGTTCAAATACTTTTCTTTTATGGGAGAAATATAAACTCGGCATTTCAATTTGCTCCTGATAGATATATTGCCACACATCCATTTCCGTCCAGTTGGAAATCGGAAACACGCGGAAATGTTCGCCTACATGTTTTCTTCCGTTAAAGATATTCCACAACTCAGGGCGCTGGTTTTTCGGGTCCCATTGGCCAAACTCATCCCGGTGGGAAAAGAAGCGTTCTTTTGCTCTTGCTTTTTCTTCATCGCGACGCGCGCCACCCATAGCGCAATCAAATTTATTTTTTTCGATGGCTTCTAATAATGGGATGGTTTGCAATGCATTTCGCGATGCATTGTATCCTTTTTCCTCTCGTACTAAACCTTTGTCAATTGCTTCTTGGACAGATGCCACCAATAATCGCAAGCCATGTTTTTTTACCAGATTATCTCTGTAATCTAATGCTTCCTGAAAGTTGTGCCCGGTATCTACATGCAATAAGGTAAACGGAACACTTGCCGGATAAAATGCTTTTAAGGCAAGGTGCAGTACCACAATGGAATCCTGTCCGCCGGAAAACAACAGACACGGATTCTCAAACTGAGCAGCCACTTCACGCAGCACATATATCGATTCTGCTTCGAGTTCTTTGAGGTGATTTAAGTGATAGTCGATCATTATAATTTAAGAATTGAGATTTAAGAATTGAGATTTTTTATCTTGGAAATGAAAAATGCATAAATCGTTTCAATGCTTTCTTCGATGTTTTGTTCTGCCGTTTTAATTTCCAGCGCAGCATCAGAAGGTGCTTCAAAAGGTGCATCTAATCCGGTAAAATTTTTGATTTCTCCGGCTATGGCTTTTTTATATAAACCTTTCACATCGCGTTTAGCGCATTCCTCAAAAGAAGCGTTGATATACACTTCGTAAAAATCTTGTTCGCCAATGATGCTTTTTGCCAAATCACGGATGTCTTTTGTCGGACTTACAAAGGAATTAATGGTCACAATGCCTGCATCTAAAAAAAGCTTGTTGACTTCTGCAATACGACGGATGTTTTCCGTTCGGTCTGCCTCCGAAAATCCGAGATTTTTATTAATACCGGTTCGCACATTATCACCGTCTAGTATCTTGGTTAAAATGCCCTGTTCGTGTAGTTTTTTTTCCAAGCCTTGTGCAATGGTAGATTTTCCGGAACCGGATAAGCCTGTCATCCAGATACAAATTGCGTTCTGTTGCAATATTGCCTCTTTATCGCTGCGTTGTAACAGATGATGAAAGGTTGGATGAATATTGGTGGCTTTGTCCGGCATGGACTGCAAATATACGACAAATTCAGGTAAAATTCTTGAAGTATATCGGTTTTATAGAGTATAGAAATGGTTAAATATTAATAAAATACACTGTGGTTGAACTGTTCATCGCCGTCGCCATTAATGATTTTAAAGGACACTTTTATGGGTTGTTGATTCCAGTCGATGTCTATGCAGCCAAAATTTGTTTGATTAAACACGGAATTGCCGACCCTATTTGTGTTGGGGATATCCGCTTTTTCGGTTTTGCTGTTAGTCAGTCCGCTGGCGGTAAAATCGTATATATCCTGATTGTTGTTATCGGAAACTTTAGAGAGTTCAGCCAAATGGATATCGCCGGAAATAAAAAACAAGTTTTTTACATTGGTTTCCTGAAGTAAGTCCAGCATTTTTTGCTGTTCCAGCGGAAAGTTTGCCCAGGTTTCCATACCGTTGTATTCGCGCAAAACCTGCGTGCTGCTTCCTATAATTCTTAATCTTGCCGGTTTTTGCAATTCACTCTTTAGCCAGCGCCACTGATCAGCGCCAAGCATGGTTGCATTCGGGTCATTATTCTTTATATAATCACCGTTCGCATTGGTCTTCAAATCATCTCGGAATGTTCTGCAATCTAACAGAATCACTTGCACAAGATGAGCACTGTCTCCAAAATAATAAGAAGTGTAAATGCCCGGACGATACCAGCGCTGAGAACCAAACGGCTCTCCCCAGAATTTTAAAAAGATATTTTTGGAAGCTGCTTTCTTGATGTAATTTCTACCGGCATCGTTCTCACCGTAATCATGATCATCCCAGGTGGCAATCACTCTGGTAGATGCAATTAAATTCTGAAACTCCGCTTTGTTGCAAAGTTTGTAATACTCATTTGCCAGCGTCGTCATGTATTTTGTATCGCCGTAAATATTATCACCGAGATAAACGAATACATCAGGATGTTTGGCGACAACAATATCTAAAATCGGCTGCGGTTCATTTTGAGATCCGCAGGATCCGAAAGCAATTCTTGATACCAGCGAAATTTTCTTAGTATTAAAAACGCTGTCACAATGTTCGAATTTACGACAAGAAATTGTTACACAAAAACATATCAGCAGCAGACTATATTTTTTCATGCGTATTCAGTTATAATTCCGCTTCAATCTGTGTAGCCAGTAAATCGTCTAAGTTTTCACGGCGACGAATGAGTTTTGCCTTACCGTTATGAATCAATACTTCTGCCGGTCTGTAACGGGAATTATAGTTGGAAGACATGGAATAACCATAAGCACCGGCATTGTGTAATACTAAAACATCACCTTCACGCACTTCATTCAGCTTTCTGTCCCAGCCAAATGTATCGGTTTCGCAGATATAGCCTACAACGGTGTAAATACGTTCAATTCCGTTTGGATTGGAAACGTTAGTAATATGGTGATAGGCATCGTACATCATTGGACGAATCAGGTGATTTTGCCCGGAGTCCACGCCGGCAAAAACGGTAGCAGTTGTTTGTTTAATAACGTTTGTTCGCACAAATAAGAAACCGCTTTCGCTTACTAAATATTTTCCCGGTTCAAAAACCAGCGTTAATTCTCTGCCATAATTTTTACAGAAATCCTGAAAACGTTCGCTGATTTTAGCCCCTAAATCTTCGATGTTGGTGGTGTTATCATTTTCGTGATATTTTACTTTAAACCCGCTTCCGAAATCAAGATATTCTAAATCTTTAAAACTATTGGCAGCTTCAAACAAAATATCGGCACCGCGTAAAAACACATCTGCATCTAAAATATCAGAACCGGTGTGCATGTGCAATCCGATGATTTTTAAACCGGTGGATTTTACCACGCGTTCTAAATGTCGCAACTGATAAATGGAAATGCCGAATTTAGAATCGATGTGCCCGGTGGAGATTTTCTGATTTCCGCCAGCCATAATATGCGGATTGATACGCACACAAACCGGATAGGTATCTTTGTATAAATTACCAAACTGCTCTAAGATAGAAAGATTGTCAATGTTGATGTTTACACCAAATTCTACTGCTCTGTTAATCTCGTCAATATTTACACAGTTAGGCGTGTACATAATATCTTTAGCGGGAAATCCTGCTTTTAAACCTAACTGAACTTCCTGAATGGAAACGGTATCTAAGCTGCCGCCCAGATTTCTGATAAGCTTTAAAATATTGATATTGTTCAGTGCTTTACAGGCATAGTGTATGTCAATCTTTGTTTTACCAAATGCATTTTTCAGTCTGTTATATTGTCGCTCAATCACAGCTGCATCGTACACGTATAAAGGTGTACCAAATTCTTTGCAAAGTTCTAAAACCGATACTCCTCCGATTTCATATTGCCCGTTTTCTAATTCCATTTTACTTTTTTAAAGTTGAAATGCTAAGATAAGTATTGATTCGGGATTTCAGATTTGGGATTTCAGATTTATTGATAGATTAATAGAATCATTGTTTCTTCAGGAGAATGCTGGGATATAATTCCCGAAATCATCAAATTTTGTTGCTGCCGCGAGAGACTTATGTGTTTGAAAATGCTGATATACTGGTTTTATCGAATTCCAGAAGTCAATGTATT
>JADLAJ010000287.1 GCA_020848255.1 Chitinophagales bacterium | reverse complement strand
GTTTTAAATCCAAACTGCCGGCATTAGGGAAAAAATTTGCATCGCATCCGCAATTCATGTGGCTGGGTTTTCAAAATGAACCGGTGGATGCACACAAAGGTATGTTCCAGTCTGTAGCCTCCAAAGACCCTTCATTCAGAGCGCAGGGATTCAAACTGGAAAACGTATTTGCATCACCCATTTCTATCGGGATGCTGATGAATGTAACGGGTGCAAAACATCAGGAGTACATGAAAAAATATCGCTACATGCAATGTATTGAAGTTGCAGTGCGCGACGAAAATATTGGAGAAATACAATGCGACAACAAAGGCAAACTGACCATTGTAAAACCACTCACCGATCAGGATAAAACAAGACGGGATAAAGGATTACAGGCGATTGAAAATATTATGATGACTGCCGGAGCAAATGAAATTTACAAATCCAATTTTTATTTCGGATTACATTTGATGGGCGGATGCGTGATGGGAACAGATGCGTCCAAATCAGTAGTTAATCCTGAATTTCAGGTACATGGCGAAAAAACACTGTACATCGCTGATTCCAGTATTTATCCGAATGCACCGGGAATTAATCCCGGATTAACGATTAAATCATTAGGTCACCGCCTAGCCACACAATTATTGAAATAATGCAATCCATTCTGACACCGGAAGTTTGTTTTGATGGAATCAAAGATTTTCCATACCAAGCCAATTATGTTGATTACAACGGATTGAAGATGCATTACATTGATGAAGGTGACAAAAACGGAGAAGTTATCTTAGCCTTGCACGGTGAACCTACCTGGAGTTATTTATACAGAAAATTTGTTCCGGTACTTTCTCCGAAATATCGTTTCATAGCACCCGATTTAATTGGTTTCGGTAAATCTGAAAAATTGCTGTACATGAAAGATTACACCTATACCTTTCATTACAACTCCGTAAAAAACCTGATTGATAAATTGCAATTGAAAGACATTACACTGGTAGTGCAGGATTGGGGTGGATTGATTGGTCTTGGTGTATTAGGTGAATTTCCGGATTTGTTTAAACGGATAGTGATTTTAAATACGGCACTGGCAGATGGCAGAAAACTACCTCTATCCTTTAAAGCGTGGCAGGCATTTGCAAGGTATCATCCTGATTTGCCGGTGGGTGGAATTGTACGCAAAGCCTGCGCCAGACCGGTGAGTGACGAAGTGGTAGAAGCCTATAATGCTCCTTTCCCTGAAAAAAAATACAAAGCCGGCGCAAGGATATTTCCTTCTCTGGCGCCTAATGATAAAAAGGCGGACGGAGTACTGCAAATGAACAGAGCCGCAGGTGTTTTATCAGAATGGAAGAAACCTGCGATTGTTTTATTTTCGGATAAAGACGAGATTTTGGGAAAGATGGTGCATTTCTTTTATAAGATTATGCCGGCAGCACATCAGCAAAAACGCATTACGATAGAAAACGCCGGGCATTTTTTACAGGAAGATGCGGGCGAAGAAATCGCAGCATATATTGATGAATTTATTCAGGAAAAATTAAAAGTATAAATATGGCAAACTTTTTTTCTACAAGAGCAACCAAAGGACTATTAAAAGTCGGTGAAATCTATTGTCCGAAAAACGGGGATTTCCCATCATTTTCAGACGCAGCAGGCACAGCCTATTTAAACAATTTAGTAGCCAATGTTCCACCAGATGATTTTTCTTCCCTGAATTTGGTACTGGCTATTTTTTCCTTTTTACCAAATGGCATTTTAAACTGGATCATTAGTGCTGCGACAAACTCTCAAAGCAATCCAAGTGACGGAATCATCCCTTCTACCTTAAGACAATTGAATATAGGCTTGCGTGGTTTGTGTTATTCCATTTATTATTCTGAATTTACCAATCCAAATTATAACGGTAAAAAACCGCTGGAAGTAATCGACTTTAAATTAAACAGAGTGGTAGACTAAAGACTCTACTTTAGGTGTAATTTAATTCCGTTCTTAGGTTTCAATGTAACTAAAGGTTCAAATTCCACTTTGTGTGTAGTATCGAGTTCAAAATCGAAATGATACAAGAGCTGAGCCAGCACAATGGTAATTTCCATAGTCGCAAAGTAAAACCCGATGCACATTCTTGGTCCGCCTCCAAACGGATAATATGCCTCACTGTTATTTAAGGGATTATTTTTTCCTTCAAATCGTTCCGGTATAAACTCATCCGGCTGCAGCCAGTATTTCGGATTGCGGTGCAGATGATACATACTTATCAGTATAACGGTACTTTCAGGTATCTCCATCCCATTAATTACATCCTTCTCTTTGCTTTCTCTGCCAACAATATAGGCCGTAGGATACAAACGTAGTGTTTCATCAATTACAGCTTTTAAATACGTAAGTTCTTTAAAAGAATCTATCGTCAGCACACCATCCTTCATTACATTCATCACTTCTGTTTTTGCTTTCTGATACGCATTTTTATGGCTGCATAAATTATACATGGTCCAGGCCAGTGCATAGCCGGACGTTTCGTGGCCAGCTACATAAATCGTCAGTAATTCATCTCGCAGCTGTTTATCATTCATCCCTTCATTGGTATCGATATCTCGGGCTTCCATCAGCATGCTCAACAAATCATTTCCAAGTGCCTTCTTCTTTTTATCATTAATTACCTGATATAAAATTTCGTCGAATTGCCGTATTGTTTTATCAAACCTTGCTTTATCTCCGTTATATTTAGACCAGATTTCATAAATCGGATTACGTATGCATTTGACCAGATAATCCTGTAAGCGATAAATATAACTTTGTATCTGATTTAGCTGAACTGCTGCATCACTACCCAGCAAGGTTTCCACTACAATTTTAGAAGTAAGCTGCATCATCTCGGAATCCATCTGCACCGAACTCATCTTTTTATGTTTCCATTCCTGAATATGTTCAATTGAGATGCGGTTCATGGTTTCAAAGAACCCCTCCAGTCTGTTTTTATAAAAAGCCGGTTGTGCAAGCCTGCGTTGTTTAAACCAGGAATCCCCCTCATTCGTAAGCAATCCGTTACCTAAAGCCATTTTCAATTTATTGGCACCGTAATCTTTTCTGTAATTCTTGTGATTGGAGACCAGTACAGTACGCACCACTTCCGCATCACTAGTGGTAATTAATTTTCTGTTTGGCGGTAAGCGGAACAAGAATGTACTGCCATATTTTGCGAAATTTTTCGACCAGAAGGAAATGATATCTTTTGAAATTTCCGTTGCATTTCCAATTACTGGCAGGGAGTTTATTTCCGGTATTTTCATTCTGCTTTTTTTATAAAAATACGCAATATCAATATTAGTGGATAAGGATATTGCTTTTTTTTAATTAGAATATGTATTTTTGGACAGATGCTGAATTTTTTTCAAATAGAAGAATATATTTATTACTGGATAACATCGTTTAATAAATACAAAATACACTCCCCGTATATCTACAGACTGGTCACCGAGGTTTTTGAAAAACAGTTATTATACGAGGATTTTGAGCGCATAGAGCGTGTCCGTGATGACTTAAAAGACAATGACACCGTAATTGATGTGATTGATTTAGGCGCCGGTTCCAGAGCATTTAAAACACACAAAAGAAAAATCAGCAGGATTGTACGGAAAAGTGTCAAAAAAGAAAAATACGGACATCTGTTGTTTATGATGATTCGTCATTTAAGAGCAAACTCCATTTTAGAATTAGGTACATCCTTAGGTATTACCACTTCTTACCTGGCATCTGCACACCCCAACACAAGAGTAATTACGATTGAAGGCAGTGAATCTATTGCCGCGGTGGCTGCCGAAAATTTTAAAAAACTACATCTTAAAAACATAGAACTAGTCGTTGGAAACTTTGACAATGAGCTGAAGAAAATCTGTGATGAACGTCAGAAATTTGATTTGATTTTTATTGATGGTAACCACCGCGAAGTTCCAACTATCAACTATTTCAATACCGTTTTGCCGTTTTGCCACAACGATACGGTTTTGTTGTTTGATGATATTCACTGGAGTGAGGAAATGCAGGAAGCCTGGGAATACATTAAAAACCACGAAAAAGTAACCTGTACCATCGATATTTTTGAAATGGGAATTGTGTTTTTACGAAAAGAATTCCGGCAAAAGCAACATATGCAAATCACTTACTAAGGTAAGTGATAGTAATAAGGAATAAGTAATAAGTTAGATTACATTCACACCATCATCATTATCATTAAAAAATTCTTTTTTCAGATAAACAGAATCTTTTGCGTTCATTTTTCCGGCATTGATTAAGCGAAGTTCCCGGCGGTGTAAGGCATCTTCGTATAATTCTTTTTCGCGCTCGGTTTCCGGAATTACCGGCAATACTTTGATTGGCGTGGTATTTCTGAAATCCAGTCCTACAAAGGAGAAAAATGCTTCATGAGATTTCACTTCTTCCTGTGTTTTAATATTTTTGATAAACACTTCACAAATCACTTCCATGGAAGTATTAAAAGCGCGTGTTACAAATGATTTTAGGATAACAATATCGCCCATTTTTATCGGCAGGTTGAACGATACATTATCCAAACTGGCTGTAACGGAAATACCGCCGCTATGCTTAATGGCAGAAATCCCCGCACACACGTCCATCCAGCTCAATAAATGTCCGCCCATCAGATTTCCAATCGGGTTGGTATGTGCAGGCATAATCAATTCAGTAT
>JADLAJ010000286.1 GCA_020848255.1 Chitinophagales bacterium | reverse complement strand
TAAAAATTACCAAATCTTTATATGTGGACAACTTTGGAGCCTCAATTTTGATATACAGCTACTTAAACGTATTTTTGCACCGATTTTTAAATAAAATACACTCAATATACTATGGCAAGCGTAGGTAAAATTACATCAATCATCGGTCCTGTAGTGGACGTATCATTCAGCGGCGAGGGTTCTGCTCTTCCGAGAATATTAAATGCACTAATCGTAAAAAAAGACGATGGCTCTGAAGTGGTGCTGGAATGTCAGCAACACCTGGGTGAAGACAGCGTTCGTTGTGTGGCGATGGATGCTACTGAAGGTTTAACCCGTGGTGCTTTGGTAACTGACACCGGCGGTCAGATTACAATGCCTGCAGGTGAAGCCATCAAAGGCCGTTTATTCAACGTAATCGGTAATGCCATCGACGGTATTGGTGAAGTGAGTAAAGTAGGTGGCTATCCTATCCACAACAAACCGCCTAAATACGAAGATTTAGCTACTTCTAAAGAAGTATTATATACCGGTATTAAAGTAATCGACTTAATTGAACCCTACGCAAAAGGTGGTAAAATTGGTTTGTTCGGCGGTGCGGGTGTAGGTAAAACGGTATTAATCATGGAATTAGTAAATAACATTGCTAAGGGTCATGGTGGTTTATCCGTGTTTGCCGGTGTGGGTGAAAGAACGCGTGAAGGAAATGACTTATTACGTGAGTTCTTAGAATCAGATGTAATTAAATACGGCGAAGCGTTCAAGCACTCTATGGAAAAAGGTGACTGGGATTTAGCATCCGTTGATAAAGAAGCCTTGAAAGAATCAAAAGCAACCTTGGTGTTCGGTCAGATGAACGAACCGCCGGGAGCACGTGCGCGTGTTGCTTTATCCGGTTTAACGATTGCAGAGCAATTCCGTGATGGTGACGGCGACGGAAAAGGTAAAGATATCTTATTCTTCGTGGACAATATCTTCCGTTTCACACAGGCAGGATCTGAGGTATCTGCTTTATTAGGTCGTATGCCATCTGCGGTAGGTTACCAGCCAACGCTTTCTACGGAAATGGGTTTGATGCAAGAGCGTATTACCTCCACCAAATCCGGTTCAATTACCTCTGTACAAGCGGTTTATGTACCTGCGGATGACTTAACTGACCCTGCTCCGGCTACAACATTTGCTCACTTAGATGCAACAACAGTATTAAGCCGTAAAATTGCTGAATTAGGTATCTATCCTGCGGTGGATCCATTGGATTCAACTTCCCGTATCTTAGACCCGGCTGTTTTAGGTGAAAGACACTATGGTGTTGCTCAACGAGTGAAAATGATCTTACAACGTTACAAAGAATTACAGGATATCATCGCCATCTTAGGTATGGATGAGTTATCTGAAGAAGATAAATTAGTCGTTCACCGTGCACGTCGTGTTCAACGTTTCTTATCTCAGCCGTTCCACGTAGCAGAACAATTCACCGGTTTAAAAGGTGTATTCGTTTCTATCGAAGATACGCTGAAAGGATTCGAAATGATTATGGATGGTAAAGTAGATGAGTATCCGGAAGCAGCATTCAACTTAGTTGGGTCTATTGAAGATGCTATCGAAAAAGGTAAAAAATTATTAGCTGAAGCAAAATAATCATAAAAAATGCAATTAGACATTCTGACACCTGAATTAAAAGTTTTCTCCGGAGAAGTAGATTCCGTTCAACTTTGCGGCACTAACGGAAAATTTGAGGTTCTTAACAACCATACTCCGATGATTACTTCTATTATTGAAGGTACCGTGAAAATTAAGACAAGTGCGGGAAAACAGGAGTTTAAACTAAAAAGCGGTATTGTTGAAGTGTTAAAAAACAATGTTTCTGTTCTGACAGAAGGTGTTGTAACTGTATAAAAATATTATTCGAGTTTTTTAAAAAGAGGAACCTTGCAGGTTCCTCTTTTTTTATTTATAAATCAATGATTTTCAATCAATTTCTTAAAAAAAGAATAAAAACACACCAAAAACCTTCATATTCACGCCAAATACTAAATGATACGCTCCGTTTAGCAGAACCTACTTGACAAATATTAAAAAAAGGTGCACATTATAGTATAAAATTATGTCTATGAAAAACAATATCAAACTTCTGGACATAGGAACCCGTTTAGTAGCTTCCGGAATTTTCGGATATTCAGCATTTATGAAATTTAGTGCTGCACCGACTGCAGTATACATTTTCCAGCGTATCGGCATGGAATCAGCAGGACGCTATGGTGTTGCTGTACTGGAATGTATCACTATACTCTTGTTGCTTGTACCAAAAATGGCCTGGCGTGGTGCCATTTTAGGCTCATTAATGATGTTTGGTGCCATTTGTATGCATTTGACACTCAGCGAAATCAACATTGAAGGTGATGGAGGTTTAATGTTTGCTTCTGCGGTTGTTGTATTATTATGCTGCCTGAGCATCATTGGATTCCATAAAGCTGACCTGGAAGCTGAACTAAACTAAGCTGTTTTTGAATTTCTGATTACCCAGAAATTGGAGGCAAAAAATGCAATACTCAATAGAATTAAGAAAATTTTATTGTTCTGAACCAACCTGAATTGCTCAAAATAGGTAGGTAATCCCGCTATAATAATAGCAGCACCCAAACTCAGTCCGCTTGCTGTAGCAGGACGATTACGCATATAATGCTGCATCAGTAACAACGTTACCGGCACCGCACTTTGCAACAGTGCTACGCCCACACAGAAAACCGGAAAGTAGTACTTTCCTGCATTCAACAATAGCGCCGAACAAAGGATGCTGACAAATACAAATTTCTTCCAGTCAACCTTATCTGCTATATATCCACCCATTAGTTTTCCTGCCGCCGCGGAAATTCCTAAACCCAAAAGCCAATGCGTATTATCAAAACACATCATATGCAGTACATTCCAGAACAGTGAACGAAATGCAATGGCGACTAACAGCATCAGCATAAAAAAATCGTGTGTATCTAACAGTGACTCTTCTTTCCTATCATCTATGATTGCGTAAGACGGCATTGCTGATGTTGCCAGCAAAAAAAGCAGCAAGAGCAATGGCAATATCAACAAATAAAAATAAGAAAACATTGTTGCTCCTAAAATGCCACCTGTAATCAACCCAATTACACCGGGTGAGGTGAAAATGCCCGCCAACGTAGCACTTTTATTGTCTGAAATAGAACAAGCCGCACCGCCGCAAACATGAATCAATGCAGAGGCAAACGCGCTTGCTAAAATTGCCGCATAACTATTTAAATAAGATAAGGCAATAGCAAACACCATAAGTGCAACGGAAAGCAAGCTGAATGCTCTTAATCGTTTGATTTTATCTAGCATTATGCCTGCAGGCAATTGCCCGCCAAACGCCACCACGCTGTACACCAGAAATACGATGGTGTTTAATTGCCAGTTCGCGGATTGTACCGATAAATGAGCCAGCAAATAACCGGCAATAAGATCATTGAATCCATGACCTGCACCGAACAAAACTGCTATTTTATATTTATTGCTCATAGCCTGATATTATTTATCCAGATACCGAGAAAAGTAGTGACAGCATTTTGTACTAAAGAAATCAAGAGCGCTTTGGAGAACTTTTGTTCTAAGAACCAATAGATAATAAATGCTTCCACGATGGTTACGCCGCTTTCTAAAATCAACAAATGAATATTAGTAGTTTGATATAATAGGTTAATGATGGGCCAGGTAAAACAATTGGCCAGCACCAATATAAAAACAGAAAATACAATCCTTTTTCTGTCAAACAAAAAATAGATGGGTATCTCTATCGCAATCGTCAGTGCCAGATATTTAAACATACACGTTTCGCTGTTTCATCTTAGCAAATAAAAACGCTGATAATAAAACAAGGAAAGAAAAAATGGAAAGAAGAGACAAGGAGTTGAATCCTGAGGCAGGATGTTTCAATGAAAATACAGGAATGAATTGCTTTTTACTGTAACAATCCGGTTTTAAAACCGTCTGCTTGTAATTGAGTTTTCCTGCTTTATCAAAATAAAAAGTGATGGCAATATAGTTTGTGCTGGAGCTGATGGGCTCTGTTGGCTTTACCGTAGTTAAAATAAACGAATTAGATTTTTGCTGACTACTTTTATTTACCGCCCAAACCTCCAGTCTTTCGTCACCTTTAGCTCCATTTACTTTTAATAAAAAAGCGGCATCCTGTTTTAGTTTGTATGTTTTATCATTAGCACTTTTTTTTACATAAAAAGTATGTGTCGCAAAGCTGTCTACATTTGCAAAATAATACTTAGTATCCAATTGGTTCTTTTGTTTGGGAAGGGCAATATCTGCGGAAGCAAACAATCTGAACAACAAGAATACCACAAGAACGGATAATTTATTTATTTGCATTTTTTTCGTTTTTCAAGGTGTATAAAAAAGCCAGCATGCCGGCAGCAAACAACACTCCCAGTGTTAAAGGCAGATAATTAAAATCACTGAAAGCTGTTTTATTATTTCCGTTCTTGTCCAGCGGAATATCTGCAAAACAAGTTTGTAATAGCAGAAACAAGGTATAGAATGAGCAAAACTTTTTCATTGATTTTGATTTCTTTTCCGAATATACGCAATCAGCCAAAGAATGCCAAATGTAAGCACCGCAATAACTACCAACAAAATTACAGCCGGAATAACCAGTATGACTGGCGAAACCGCATCTGATAAAATCGGATGATAATTTATCATGGTTGCTGACTTTTAGATTTCCTGTTTTTATTCCAGACAAAGAAAATCAACGTTATTAAAACCAAAAAACTCAACCCGGAAATCAGGTACATGATATTTCTGTTTTTCACTGACTGAACATCCTCTTTATTTACTATTGATGTTTCAAATTGAATATCACTTTTTTCGAATTTACTGAATGCTGTATCTATGGTAAAAATTAAATGATTGTTCTGAATAGTCAGAATGCCTGCCTTATCATTTTCTGAACTTATACTACAGAAATTAAGCGTATCTGTATGTTTATTGGATTTTTGTTGTACCGCCCAAACATTCACACACATGGGTGCGCCAAACCCGCCTTGTATATGAATACTGCTGCTGTCTCTTAATATAACTGCCGAATCATATCCCTGCGAATAAAACGTATACTCCTTGTATTCTTTTAATCCGCTAATTTTCACATTATAATCCGGCCGGGGCTTATTGCCCGGCATATCTGCAAAAGAGTAAAGAGTAATAAGGAGTAAGTAATACGAAAATAAATACTTCATACATTAAATGTAAGCAATTTCAATAAAACTAAAAATACAAGCGATTGGGTATATAAACTAATAACGCACAGCTTTTTTCACGCGCTGGATTTCTTTCGCCGTATCGCGTTCTTTAATGCTTTCGCGCTTATCAAAGGATTTTTTTCCTTTCGCCAGTACGATTTCAATTTTCGCCAATCCGCGTTCGCTGAAGAATATTTTATACGGAATAATAGTCAATCCTTTTTCTTTTATTTTACCTTCCAGCTTCCCCATTTCTTTTTTGGTCAGTAACAGTTTGCGCAAACGCAGCGGTTCGTGGTTGGCATAACTGCCGTTTTTATATTCTGAAATATGCAAGTTTTTCAGCCACAATTCACCCTGACGAAAATAGCAAAAGCTGTCACCCAGATTCACCTTCCCTTCTTTCACCGATTTTATTTCCGTTCCGGTTAATACCATACCAGCCTTATACGTCTCGAGGAATTCGTAGTTGAACTTCGCTTTGCGGTTCACAATTTCAGGCAGTTCGTATTTCTTGCTCACGATGCAAATGTATGAAATAATGATGAATGTTAAATGATGAATGATGCATGGATATTCTTCATTATTTAGGTTATTACAATTGTATTCGTATTTTTAAATATTGTAAATTGCATTAAACACTTAACATTCATCATTCAACATTAAAAAAATGGTTTTAAATTATATCTGGATTTTATTTTTCGTTTTGTCGTTTATTATTGTGCTAATAAAGATGATTGTATTCGGCGATACGACCGTAATGCCTGCCACCATAAATGCCATTACAGATTCGTCTAAAACAGCTTTTGAAATTTCTTTGGGTTTAACCGGCGTGATGTGTTTCTGGCTGGGTATCATGAAAGTGGGCGAAAACGGCGGTGCCATCCGCATTTTCTCCAGACTCATTAGTCCGTTTTTCAGCCGTTTGTTTCCGGAAATCCCGAAAGACCATCCGGCGATGGGCAGCATTCTGATGAATTATTCTGCCAACATGTTAGGTTTGGATAACGCAGCCACACCTTTAGGGCTGAAAGCAATGAAAGAATTGCAGGACATCAACCCGAATAAAGAACAGGCGTCGAATGCCATGATTATGTTCCTGACGCTGAACACGGCAGGCTTCACCATCATACCGGTCAGCATCATTGCCTTTCGCGCCACAGCCGGTGCCTTAAATCCAACGGATATCTTTTTGCCTTTATTGATTTCCACCTACGGCGGCATGATTGCAGGATTGATTTTAGTGACCTTCCTCCAAAAAATAAAATGGGATTTGGTGTTGACTTCCTGGGTGCTTGGTATCGTCGCGTTCATTAGCGGCCTTACCTATTTATTCAGCACCATGCCGAAAGAAACTATGGAAATCGTGAGTAACATAGTGGGCGGACTGATTATCTTTTCCGTCAT
>JADLAJ010000285.1 GCA_020848255.1 Chitinophagales bacterium | reverse complement strand
TTAAAGCAATTAAACCAGGCGCAATCATCTCGCGGATAGAAGCCTGTGTAGAAATTGCTACGCATTTTTCGTATTCAGGTTTTGCTTTGTATTCCATGATACCCGGAATTTCGCGGAACTGACGACGCACTTCTTCAACCATTGCCATCGCTGCACGACCTACTGCTGAAATTGCTAAGGCAGAGAAAATGAATGGAATCATTCCACCCACAAATAAACCGGCTAAAACGTCTGCTTTATAAATATCAATATGTTGATTGTCCGGCATTGCAATACCCACAAACGCAGCAAATAATGCTAACGATGTTAAGGCAGCAGATGCTATCGCAAATCCTTTTCCTGTTGCTGCTGTTGTGTTACCAACTGCATCTAAAATATCTGTTCTACCACGTACTTCTTCTGGTAATTGGCTCATTTCTGCAATACCACCAGCGTTATCTGCAATTGGACCGAATGCATCGATTGCTAATTGCATGGCTGTTGTTGCCATCATACCTGCAGCTGCAATAGCCACACCATATAAACCAGCTGCATAATAAGAACCGAAAATACCACCAGCTAATACTAAAATTGGCAATACCGTACTTTCCATACCAACAGCTAAACCGCCAATAATGTTAGTTGCATGACCAGTTGAAGATTGACGTACGATAGACATTACCGGACGTTTTCCCATAGCGGTATAATATTCAGTAATAATAGACATTAAAGTTCCTACCACTAAACCTACCATGATAGCACCAAAAACACCTGTTGATGTAAATGCATGACCACGTAATGATAAAGTTTCAGGTAAAATGTATTTCACCAACGGATAAGAAACGATTGCCGTTAAAACGATAGAAGACCAGTTACCTAAGTTCAATGCATTTTGTACATTTCCTTTGTCGTCTTTTACAGAAACAAAGAAAGTACCAATCCAAGAAAATACGATACCTAAACCAGCAATGACCATTGGTAATAAAATTGGACCTAAGCCACCAAAATTATCTACAGAAGTAGTTTCTTGACCTAATACCATAGTTGCTAAAACCGTTGCTACATAAGAACCGAATAAATCGGCACCCATACCGGCTACGTCACCTACGTTATCACCTACGTTATCCGCAATAGTTGCCGGATTACGAACATCATCTTCCGGAATACCTGCTTCCACTTTACCTACTAAGTCAGCACCAACGTCAGCAGCTTTGGTATAAATACCGCCACCCACACGGGCAAACAAAGCGATGGATTCAGCTCCTAATGAAAAGCCAGTTAATACCTCAATCGCTCTTTTTAAGTTTTCAGGACTAGCTGCACCATCAAACAATGTATATAATACGATGAATAAACCACCTAAACCAAATACAGCTAAACCTGCAACGCCTAAACCCATTACAGAACCACCTGTAAATGATACTTTCAATGCTTGTTTTAAACTGGTACGAGCTGCCTGTGTAGTACGAACGTTTGCCAAGGTGGCTACTTTCATACCAACATATCCTGCAAATGCCGAGAAAACAGCACCAATGATAAATGCGATTGCAATTACCGGACTGGAATCTGCGTGTGCATTTCCTAAGATAGCTAAGAGGATAGCAGCAATGATACCGAAATACGTTAATATTTTCCATTCTGCTTTTAAGAAAGCGATAGCACCATCTGCGATGTAACCAGCTAACTCTTGCATGTTTGCATCACCGGCATCTTGTTTTTTTACCCAAACGAATTTAAACGCTGTGATAATCAACCCAAAAATTCCTAACAAAGGAACTACGTAAAATAATTTATCCATATAATATTTTGATTTTTAAAGCGGTGCAAAAGTACAACAAAGTTTACAATTATTAACAATTCGCCGAATTGTTAACATAAAAAACAAAAAAGGCCGAAAGAATTATGCAATTCTTTCGGCCTTTCTATATGTCTGTTTTTCAGATTTTTATAGAAAATACTACTTATTTTCAGGTTTATCGCATTTGGTTTTTGCGCATTTTGCTTTATCCTTGTCCTTGCAGGAAGGATTGCTTTGTCCGCTCATGCAGCAGCCTGCTGGCTTTCCGGTTGCAGAAGTAACAGCAGCTCCGGAAGTAACAGCAACCGTATAGCCTGTTTTTTCAGCCAGTGTTTTAACTATTTGTTCTGATGAAGTAGTTTTTTCGTCGAACACAATAACTGCGTTGCTATTGGAGGCACTTACAGAAGTAACTTCTTTAACACCTTTTACATCTGCAGCTACTGTTTTGAATTTGGTTTCACAGCCACCGCAATGCATGCCTTTAACACTTAATTTAAGGGTGCTGTTGGCAAATAATTGTGCCGAAAATAGAATACTTAAAAGTACGAATGTTGATTTTATTGCTTTCATATTATAAATTATTTTAAATTGTTATTGATAATGCATTAAACCGATAACTAAAGACACCAAAAAAAATGCCAAAGATAGAATTACCATGATTTTGTTTTCTTTCTTAAAGCCAACAATTCCTAATGGAATGGCAATCAG
This sequence comes from Chitinophagales bacterium, assembly GCA_020848255.1. GTDB lineage: Bacteria > Bacteroidota > Bacteroidia > Chitinophagales > JADIYW01 > JADJSS01. The sequence goes on along the minus strand of JADLAJ010000285.1, from coordinate 8,184 downwards.
TGCTAAAGTTATTTTTGGATCCAGCCAATGCATATTTTTATAGTTTCCGCTTTTTATATGAAACAAGAGCATCCAAAACCCGAAAACCAAGAACCCAATAGAGAATAAAGTTTCCACTAAAAGTGTTTTTTTCTTAAATGCTAAAAAAGCATCGCGCTTACCGCTAAGAAAAAGCATCGATTTGATAGAATAAGATATTAAGAACAACACAGCAAAAACTAAATGCAGGTGAATGATGTTAATATTATTACTCCAGAAAGAAATTCCATCTTCAAGTTGAAAGAATGATAATATCATAAAATGAATTTGTACAAATATAAGGACTTTCCAACTTTTAACCATAAAAAATAGAAGATATAAACTATTTGGACTATTTTTAACTCCACAAACCATACTGTGTCAGACAAATAGAGGTAGCCGTTACAACTGTAGGAATGAAATATTTATTATCTAAAATTATTATAAGCCTCGTGCTTATTTTTACAGCTATCACTTTGTCTAAAGCGCAGGACCCAACTTTTGCGCAGTTTTATCAATTCAGAACGTATTTGAATCCTGCTGCTACCGGATCGGAAAAAGGATTAAATGTTGCCATGATTTATAAAAATCAATGGAACTATGTTCCCGGCGGTTTTAATACTTATGGTATGTCGGTGGATGTGCAGTCAGCCAGAATATCTTCCGGTGTAGGCATTACTGCCTACCGTGATGTGGAGGCGAAGACACTGCAGACCAATTATATTTCTGCCTCTTACGCCTATATCGCGCGCATTTCAAAAAAGATCAATTTACATATTGGTGTCAATGGTGCGTTTGTCAATAAATCTTTAGACAGAAGCCGGTTGATTTTTACAGACCAGTTAGATCCGGAGGTGGGTGTCGTACCGGGCGGTTCGAGTACGAATATTGTGTTGCGAAAAGTAAACATGTTTGATCTGGATGCGGGAATTCTTTTGCGGTTCAGGTATGATATTCACAAGCATCCGGTACACAATTCACTTGGCTTTGCCGTTCATCACTTAACCAGACCGGATGAATCCTTTGAAAATATTTCCACCAGAATACCGATGCGTTTTACCGTAACGTATGGTGCCATGTTTCCAGTATCGAGAGGCAAATACAAACGCAATATCGACTTTTATGTGTCACCTGTTTTTAAGTTTGATTTTATGGAAAAACTGCGTGTGTATAATGCCGGTATGTTTGCCACCTTCAAACCTGTTTATGCCGGTGTAATGTATCAGCTGAACAAGTTCAGCGACAACAGCACGCACGGCTTAATATTTGTAGGTGGGATTGACTGGGATCTGGGACAGGATAATTTTATGACCTTAAATGTAGGGTATAGCTATCAGCTGGATTTTACGGGAGTTACTTCCAAAAGCCGCGGACAACACGAAGTGACCATGCGTATGAATTTTAATAATGTCGCTATTTTTTCACCTAAGAAAAAGAAAGGCAAAAAAGTCGATTGCTATGATTTTCCGGGAAAGAATGCCGTTAAATTGTTTTAACTTTAGTAGAGATGAAGATAAAATTACAAATACTAATCACCCTGCTTTTTTTCATTGCAACGAAAAACAGTCAGGCTGTTTGTGATTTCAGCTTAGATAAAACAACAGTATGTGCCGGTGAGGTTGTCACAGTACAGCTTGCACAGCCATACGCAAAATATCACAACATTATTGTATATAAAGGAGTTTTTCCTTTTGGTTCAATAGCGACCACACCGGGAGATTATAGCGTGGTTTTACCGTATGATCTTTCAAGAGATAATATTGTAAAAATTACATTCAGGGGTAATACGACAGTTCAGCAATACAGAATTTTACTGGCCGAGAGCAACAGTGATTTAGATCAAAATCCAACTATTCCCTGTAACGGAGGAAAGGTGATTACTGTCAATCCTTCACCCGATCCTGAATTAAAAGAGACCAATAATTTTGTTTTTTGTAATGCTATTACAGCACAAACAGTCAGCATCACCAATGTTTCAAATACATTAGCAATCAACAGCAATTATTCTATTAATTGGGGTGATGGAAGCCCGGTAGTGAATACTGCAACCTTTAATAGTGCGTTAACGCATAATTACGCACCGGGAAGTTATAAAATTACATATACCGTTACAGGAAGCACCCCTGCACCATGTAATACGGCTACTAAAATATATAATGTTTTAATTGGGAAAGCACCTACCATCTCTATTTCGGCATCTTCTCCAACAGTGTGTATTCCGGCAAATTATGAATTGCCGATTAATTTGGCACAAACGACCGGTGTCAACTCTGCCAGTACCCTTTATAAAGTATTTGTCAATGGGGAATTAGATACCATTTATGATAACAGTAATTTACCGGCACTCTTAAAGTATACCTTTACCAGAGGAAGTTGTGGAAATATTTCAAAAGATTGCAATACAGATAATAAATTTTCAGTTCGCTTATTTGCTGTGAATGAATGTGATGTTACGGATATCAGTCAGTGTATAGTTGTATTGGATAGCATTCATCCTGAAATTGCAGGACCGGATACTGTATGTTTGAATGAACCTGCTATTTACAGAAACATTGACCCGTTCAGCAGGGACGACCAGTGTAATGAACCGGCAAAAGTTTGGACAGTTACACCAAATTCCGGTTTTAATACCGGAACACCATTGGGAAGTCCTACGTTTAACAATTTGAATATCACTTTTAATACAAAAGGCACTTATTTCATTAAGCTGAAAGTAACGGGAGCCTGTAATACAAAAGATACAACCTATAAAGTTATTGTGGTAGACCGGGTAAATGCACAGGCTGCTTTTGTGGCGCCGTCGTGTATTCCGGCCAGCGGGTTTATAGATATCCCCATCACCAATAAATCATTTGATACTGCAGATATTTTGCAATATATATGGACGGTAACTCCTTCCGCTGGAACTTCATTTTCTGTTGGAAATGCCAATACCAAAAATGTAACCATCCGTTTTACCAAATCCGGATCGTATAATGTTAATCTGAAAGTGATAGGTGGGTGTAATGAAGATGAATGGGACAGTACATTAATAGTAAAAGGGAAACCTGCGATTGATACATTAAAAATTCCGCAGGCGTGTTTTGTTCCATTCACCATAAATCCAAAGAATTATTTTAGTTATACAAATGGAGGGGATAATAACGCAATATTCACCTGGACGCTTACAGGAGCTGTACCCGTGTCTTCTTCGGTAGAAGACCCGGGAAATATCACATATAATAATCCCGGAACATTTCCGATTGTTTTGAAAATAAAAGCACAGTGCGGCGATTCTACGCTCACCAATTTTATCACCTTAAATAATAATATACGACCCAACGCCGGACCGGATATTGGCGCTTGTAAATTTGATCCGCCGATAAGATTATCACCAGTACCAACAGGTGGCATCTGGAGAGGCAGAGGAATTACAGATTCAGTTGCCGGAATATTCAGTCCTTCGTCTGTACCAACCGGTACTTACGATGTGGTATATGTATTGAACCCGAATGGAACCTGCCCGACTTCAGATACACTGAGAATTAAAGTCTCTGAAATAATCGGGTTAACGGCGGGTCCCGATCAGTCAATCTGCAAAGGCAGCGGCACCTTACAGTTAATCAGCAATCCTCTTTTTCCGGGAGGAAGCTGGATAGGGCAGGGTGTAGTAAATACAACCACAGGTATTTTTGATCCAACAGGACTTATACCGGGCAATTTTCAGGTAGGCTATGTTTATCAGGATGCTTCAGGAGCCTGTAAAGATACCGCGTATAAAAGAATAACCGTTTTCGATAGTGTGCATGTTGCATTGCCGCCACCAATATTATGCGTCAATCAGTCCTTTAATTTTGGAACCATTAGCGGAAATATTTCCAATGCCAACTGGAGTTTTGGAGATGGTACGCCGGATGCCATTGTTATCAATCCATCACATACCTATTCACGACCTGGAAATTTTATTGTAACACTAATTGCAGAAACACCGGACAGATGCAAAGACACCATCAAGATTCCAATTACAGTAAGAGCGAATCCACCTTTATCGTTCATAGTTACTCCGGATTCATCCTGTACGGGGAATAATATTGTTTTTTCTTTTCCGGCACGACATGATACTGCCACCAATTATATATGGGATTTTGGAATAGCCACCGTGCAAAGCAGTACACCAGTCAGTCAGGTTTTTTCATTCCCAAAACCATTATTGAGCGACTCTCTGTATTTCATTAAACTAAGAGCCGATTATTTTTGTGGACCATCTTTCTATACTGATACGGTAAAAGTGAAAGCGTCGCCTAAAGCAGATTTTGGTATTCAGCCGATTGGTTGCTCGCCGTTTACGCCGGTGTTGGCAAACACTTCGTACGGTTCTCCAACAACATATTTATGGAATTTTGGAAACGGACAAACAACTACTGTAAAGAACCCGACAGCACCGACATATGTTAACACCACCCGCCGGGATTCTGTGTACACCATCCGTTTAAAAGTTTCTAATGCCTGCGGTACAGACAGCGTGAAAAAAAATATAACGGTAAAAGCAAACGATGTTTTTGCAAAATTCATTACAAACCCCAATATACCAAGAGGATGTGAACCACTGAAAGTAGATTTTACAAATCTGTCGTCACCGGGAGCAGAAGTTATCTGGGATTTTGGAGACGGAAGTTCTGCATATGCCGATCAGGTTTCACACGATTATGACAGTGCCGGGACATTTAAAGTAAAATTACTGGCAATCGGTGCCTGTGGTATAGACTCTGCGTTTACCAATGTAAATGTTTTCAGTAAGCCTACTGCAAATTTTAATGTAGCTACACCCTGCGTAAATTCGAATGCACAATTTATAAATACATCAACCAATTACAACAGCTATATCTGGTATTTCGGAGACGGAGACAGTTCTATTTCCACCCGACAAAACCCTACACATGTGTATACTTCTCCGGGCTTGTATGATGTAAAGCTTATTGTGGCAAACAGTTCTCCGTGCAGAGATTCTATAACCATTCCGGTAAACATTACACCAAAACCAACAGCAGCATTTAGCGTTGCAAATCCAAAAACCTGCGAACAGGAAAAGACTGTTTTTATAAACAATACCCCGAGTGCTCCCGGCTGTCTTTGGTATTTAGGCAACGGTGAAACATCCACAGATTGCGGCCTGAGCTATATTTATCCCAGAGCGGGAATTTATAATGTGACACTTGCGGTTTCTAACGGAAATTGCAGAGACAGCGTAACCAAAATTGCTGCCGTTGAAATTTATCCAAAGCCTGTAGCTGATTTTATATATGAATATACCGGCAATGGATTTAATGCGCCTGTAATTTTTACGAATACAACTGCAAACGGATTAAATTATATCTGGATGTTTGGAGACGGAGACTCATCTTCTGTAAAAGATCCGACGCACCAGTATAACGGAGAAGGACCCTACAGGGTAACCTTATTTGCGGAAAGTAATAACGGATGCCGGGATACTATTTCCCATCCTTTGGGAGTAGATTATACGGGACAATTATATGTGCCAAATGTTTTCTCGCCGGAAGTGGGCGTTGGCGAATCTGCTATATGGAAACCGAAAGGACTGGCGATGAAAGAATATCAGCTGGAAATTTTTTCTACGTACGGCCAATTGTTATTTGAATCCTCGGCATTAGAAAACGGACAGCCTGTAGAGGGCTGGGACGGCAGATACAAAGGCACACTACTACCGCAGGATATTTATGTTTGGAAGATTCGCGCCATCTTCACAGACGGCAAAGCCTGGGATGGAATGAAAGACCCTAAAACAGGTAAGAAAGCTGTGATGGGTTCGATATTGTTGTTGAGGTAGCAATGAGTGTTAATGCATGAAAAAGTCTTATACCATTTTCTTTATAGTAATTATTTTATCTGTAAAAGGTTATTCCAAAAATAAAGGCGAGATAATTCCACCTAATGGGTTAAAATTAAATGATTCAGTATTTATAGATAAAACAGAAGTAACAAATTTAGATTATAATGAATATTTATATTGGACAGAGAGAGTTTTAACAAAAGAATCTGTGAAATATAAGAATGCACAACCTAAACAAATAGGTTTATGGAATGAATGTTTTATAACAGATACAACCAAAGAAGGACTTGTTTATTTAAGAAATCCATGTCAACAATATTATTTAACGCACCCAGCATTCAACAATTATCCACTTGTTGGTATCAATTATGAGCAAGCATTGAATTATTGCAATTGGCGTTCAGATAGAATTTATGAAATGTTATTGGTAAAAAATAATGTTCTTGATTTGTATTCTAAACAAGACTCAATTACATGTTTTACAATTGAGAAGTTTCTTTCTAAAGAGATTTCTTTTCATTTAGAGTATAAAGAAAGAATAAAATCAATACCTATTTTTAGATATCGACTACCAGATATTTCAGAATATACACTTGCTTTAAAAACTTTGGATACGTGTAAGTTTAAACATTTGTACCTTTTAGTTAGCGATAATGATAGTGTTTCTATAGAGGCAGTAAGCCCGGGATACAAAGGGCCTAAAAAGTACATGTATCATCTTTATGATAATGCTTCAGAATTAGTTTTTGAAAAAGGAATAATTTTCGGTGGCAATTGGAAAGACAAAACATATCATTCGAATTTTACGCAAATCATAAACAGAGAACCAAGTAATTATATTGGTTTTAGATGTGTAGCTGTAAAAGAATTTCCTTCAAAAGATTGTAAGGTTTTAAAAGAATAGGTTTACATCATTCCATTCCACCCAACAAAAACATCATCCAATACTTTTTTAGCACGTAAGGCCGGTGGAATGATATTTAGCGTGCTGCAGAAATTGCAGGTGTATTCATTTTGGGTATTATCAGCCTGCAAAGGCGCCCCGCAGGACGCACAGCGCACCGCAATGATGTTACCCAGCGGCTCTGTCTTCACCTTCTTATGAAAGTAAAAAACCAGATTTTTCAATTCAGGTTCCTGCACAGTAACAAATGAGATTTCTTGGTTACAATTGGAGCAACCAATCGCGGTAAGCTCAGCCTGTTTCGGAATTTCAAGTATATGGTGACAATGAAAACAGTTGATCGCCGCTACTAAATCGTATTCCATCTGCAGGTTCATAAATCCGCCGAGTTGCGTGCTGCCATTGTCGTATTGCTGCACTTTTTTTATGTTGGAAAACACCACTGCTTCTGTCCATGTTTTATCGGAACTGGTTCCACAGGATTCGCACACCGGATTTCCTTCAAATGACTGAAATGGTATCGGATGATTGCATGTAGAGCAGATCACATTCAGATTATATTGGTACCATTTGTACATAGTTGTGTGGTTTGTACATGCAAATTAGAAAAAACTATACAAAATAAAAAACCGCTCTCAGAGAGAACGGCTTTGATTTTAGTTTCCGGACTTATGTTAAACTAGTATATTATTTTTCCTAAGCTGGTGATAATGCTCGCAATGCGGATGGCATCCCAGACGCGCAATTCTGAGCTGCCTGCATGTAACACGGATTGTTCGTGGCTTTTTACACACATCTCGCAGCCGTTTACCGCACTTACCGCCAGACTAACCAGTTCAAAAAATTCTTTTCCCAAAACAGGATTCATCATGATGTTCATACGTAAACGCGCCGGGGCGTTGTTGTATGCTTCTTTCTCTACATAATGTCTGAAACGGTAGAAGACGTTATTGGCTGAGAGTAAAGAAGCACAAGCCTGCGCATCTGCGATTTCAGCATCTGTGGCTCCGTTTTCTTTTGCTTTGGCTGCAAACGCGTTCGTCAGAATTTCTTTGTTGTTGTTCGTGCTCACTGCCAGAGCCAGTAAATGTGTTTCTTTTGCCGATAAATGTTCTGAAGTCAAAACTGCTTTTACGTTCAGTTTTAAATCGCGCAAATATTTGGAATCGGCATTGCCTAAATTTTGCAAAGTGGCATTGGTATACTCCGGCTGAATACCTAAATCAGCCAATAGTTCTTGTATTGTCTCGTGCATAAAAAAGTATTAAGTGGTAAGTAATAAGTAGAAAATATAGAAAATAAATAGTAAGCGATAAAAACCTTATCACTTACTACTTATTACTTATAACTATGAAAGAGTGGCTTCGCCTTTTTGCCAGTTGCAAGGGCATAATTCGTCTGTTTGTAAAGCATCCAGTACACGGATTACTTCATT
>JADLAJ010000284.1 GCA_020848255.1 Chitinophagales bacterium | reverse complement strand
TGGAATAAAGGCTGGCAATGTTTGTTTGATGCATTGGAACCATTGGCTGAAAATGATTTAAATACGCTTATTTATATTCGCAACGAAGGTCATACCGTGATGGAAGCGATTAACCGTCAGCTGGCACACTATCCCTACCATGTGGGACAGCTTGTTTTTCTGGCAAAGATGCTGGCAGATAAGGAATGGAAGAGTTTATCCATTCCCAAAAACAAATCGCAGGAGTATAATCAGGAGAAATTTTCAAAAGAAAAAACAGCTTCTTTTTTTACAGATAAAATATAATTCCTACATTAGAAAAAATTATGCTATGCTAATGCACAAAAAGAAACTATCGGTTATATTGCTTTTAGCAATTTCTGTGATGATTATGAGCTTTAAGGATGCTCCGGAGCAGAAGAAAGAAGAACAAAAGTTCAGCAATTTAAAAGTATTGTCTAAAAAAATCTCACACGACGATTTAATAGCGGTCATGAAAAACTACAATACTGCTTTAGGCGTAAAATGCAATCATTGCCATGCAAAAAACGGCGAAAAGTTAGACTTTGCGTCGGATGCAATTCCTGAAAAAAATATTGCTCGAAAAATGCAGAAAATGGCGAATGCCATTAACAAAAAATATTTCGGTGGTAATTCCGGGACGGTTGGCTGTATGACCTGTCACAACGGGAAAACGAACCCAAACGATATGAAGTAAGGCACACTATCATGCCACGATAATCGTGGCATGATTACAAACCTTTCACCTGCTCGAGCAAGGCTTGCTCTTCTGCTGTAATGGTATTGTCTAAACTCGCCGCTTTTTCCATCAGCGCAATTATCTTTTGTTTTTGCTTGGCATCCTGCGGCATACGTACCACCAGTTTATTGTTCTTCGCCAGCTGCAAAAATCCCTGTATTTTATTCAGGTCGTAATTCCATTTTTTTGCCAGTGTATTTACATATTGCACCTCCTCTTCCGTGATTCTTCCGTCGGCGGCAATCATCATCAGCACATTATTTAATGCATAATCGCGTACCGTAAACATATCGTCTAAATCATCCACCTTTTTATCAATCACAAAATCTGAAGCAGACGTTTTTTTGAAACTATCATATTCATCTGCATCCATCCACTTACTGATAATCCATTCATATTTAGTGCTGTTCAGTTGTGCATTGCAATAGGTACAATTAATTTCCGTAGTGTCTTTGATGGGAGCTCCGCAATTAGGGCAGCTGTGTGCATACAGAGATCCCTGCGGTTTTCCGGCACCTGTATCGCGGCTCATAATTAAAACCTCATTCGTGGAAAGGATATTGCGTCCGAATTCCGGCCTGCCGCTGTCTGTATTCTTAATTTTCTGGTAAGAACGCTTCAGGGCAATCACCACATTATCTTTACCCTGCTCCCTGAAATAATCAAAAGATGTAACATGATTCAAATACAAACGGTTGAATACAAATTTCGGTTCCGATTTTATTTGTGTTTCCAGTTTATTATACAATTCATCAGAAACGAAACGACGAGCAATTTCCGGCTTTTTTAAGACTAGCGCGGTCATCATCTGCATGTAACCATTGCTGGCCTTATCCTCTAATAATTGTAAAGAGAAATCCTGTCTCTCTCCGATTTGCGCTCGTATTTTTTTAGAGAATTTTCCCTGCTTCTCATATTTGGAATTGGAGTTATAGTAGTCGTCCGGTTGCGTTATTTCTGCCAGAATCCAGTCGTAATCCCCTAGGTATGTGATTGTACTGCAATAAGGACATTTCGCTGTTTCGCCACCGTCTTCCGGCAAATTACCACCACAGTTCGGACAGTTAGTCGTGTGATATAAATCTTTTTCTTTAACTCCCGATTTTTTGATGAAGGACCAGAACTCCAGAGCCTGCAAAGGCCCGCCATCATTCAGGTATTCATATTTTGCAGATTTAAACCCATCGTACATGGAATATTGAATACCAACATGTACAATATCATATTCACCATCGCTTTCCACATCATCTACATATGTTTGCAGGATTTTGATGTTAGACATTTCATTCACCTGTTCAATCGCTTTCATCATAATGAACTGGGTATTGAAACGCTGATACACGCCGTCAGAAATCCATTTACGCACTTTCGACAAATCCTGCACCATCCATGCATCCTGAATTTGCATAAAAGCCGTACGCACTTTGTCTTTAAATTTTACCAAATCAAAATCAGGGTTCTTTGCTTTAAAATCATCTGATATTTTATCGGCTCTGTTGCTTATAAAGTCCGCTCTGTCTGAATTCACGGAAGGAATGCTGTTCAATCCGCTTACTGCCTGATAGCTTTTGGATGCCTTGTAAATGACAAAAATGATTATTCCCAACACAATGATGTTGATAGGAAAAGGCAGCATAAAAATCAGGCGTATCAGCCAGTAAATTAAGTAGAGGATTGCACCACCATCTCCGCCACCGCCGCCACTTCCACCTCCACCGGAGTGTCCACCACCTCCTCCGCCCGCAGATGCACACACAGAAATAGAGATAAACAGCAGAAGGATAAAAGAAAAGAAATATTTCGGCTTTAAATGATGGTTCATGGCTGGTTTTGTACTATAAATATAATTAAATCAAAATTAGTTCCCTGCAACAGAGATTCTCAAATGATGTTAAATCTTCAGCACAAATCGCCACGGCAATAATTTATCTTCTTCGGCATAGTCAATTCCAATACGGGGTGTTGCCAGTATTTGTTCTTCTTTCATTTTTAATGAAGTTTTTTCCAGCCAGATTTTAGTATCTGTCAAGGATACCCCGTAATGTTCTTTAGTAATTCCTAAGGCCTGACAAACTTTACCCGGGCCATTGCTTATATTTTTATCTAATTTCTCTTTTTTTCTTCTCAGTAAAATTTCCTCTATACCGATAGACGGTTGTATTGCGCGGATGAGCACCGCCTGTGCGGTATCTTTTTTTCCTGTAACAATATTAAACAAGTGATGCATCCCGTAACAGAAATACACATATGACAACCCTCCGGCTTCAAACATGATTTTGGTGCGTTCTGTTTTACGTTTATTATAGGCATGACAGCCTTTTTCAATCTCACTGTAGGCTTCCGTTTCTGTAATGATTCCGCCTGTTTTAATGCCGTCAGTTTCCGTTATCAATAGTTTTCCTAATAAATCTTTCGCTAAAAGAACAACATCTTCCTGTTGGAAATATTTCTTACTGAGTTTCATTTGTTTGGTGAAATTATAAAAATTATAGCTTGTTTAAGCTTATTTTTGTCACATGCAACAAGGCAACCTTTATTTGATACCAACGGTATTAGCGGAAAACGCCACTCAAACTATTCCTGCTTATATCAGAGACATTATCATTGATACTGATTTTTATATTGTAGAAAATTTAAAAACAGCACGTCGGTTTATCAAATCCATTTATAAAGAAAAGAATATTGACGAATGTGTTTTTCTGGAAATGGACAAACATAAAAACTATCAGTTCGACGAAAATTTCCTGAGTGAACTATTTAACGGCAAGAACATTGGTTTAATGAGCGAGGCAGGCGTTCCGTGTATTGCTGACCCGGGAAATAAAGTGGTGGAAATTGCCCACGAAATGGAAATTAAAGTAGTACCCCTGGTGGGACCAAGCTCTCTTCTGATGGCCTTGATGGCCAGTGGTTTTAATGGTCAGCAGTTTTCTTTTAACGGCTATCTGCCCATCGATTCTGTTGAACGGAAAAACAAGATTCTGCAAATGGAAACTGCCGGAAAAAAAGGAAATACGCAGATTTTTATGGATACTCCGTACAGAAATCAACGGTTGCTGGAAGAAATCATTCAGTTCTGTAAGTTTGATACGATGTTGTGTATTGCCTGTAACATTACCGCAAAGGATGAATACATCAAAACCTTACCTTTGGCAGAATGGAAAAAACGAAAACCGGATTTGAATAAAAAACCTGCTATCTTTATCCTCGGAAAATAGAACACGGATGACACAGATTTTACAGATATAAAAATCTGCTTTATCCACTCAATCCATTTTATCTGTGTTTCATTGATTTAATATAATTGTATGATTTTAATAGACGACGTTTTAATAAGCGATGATGTGGTGGAAAAGCAATTCGTTTGCAATATTAAAAAATGCAAAGGTATTTGTTGTGTGGAAGGTGACAGCGGCGCTCCGGTGGAGAAAGCTGAAACCAAAATTCTGAAAAAGATTTATCCTAAAATAAAAAAATACCTTATTCCCGAAGGCATAAAAGCCATTGAAGAACAGGGCACTTTTGTAGACGAACCGGACGACGAATACACCTCGTACGCTACTCCCTTGATTGACGGTGGTGCCTGTGCTTATGTAAATTATGAAACAGACGGCACGATTTCCTGTGGTATTGAAAAAGCCTGGAAAGACGGCGTTACCGATTTTCAGAAACCTATCAGTTGTCATTTATATCCGATACGCTTAAAACCAATGGATACCGTAACTGCTATGAACTATGACGTATGGGATATTTGCAGCGATGCGTGCAAGCTGGGCAAGAGTTTAAAAGTGCCGGTGTATGTTTTCCTCAAAGATGCGCTGACTCGAAAATTCGGGGAAGAATTTTATGAAACGCTGCATTATGCTGCCAATAACAGAGATGCGGAATAAGTGAACTATAAGGTTCCCAATGCAATTTTCACCATATCATTAAACGAACTCTGACGTTCTTCTGACGAAGTAGCTTCGTGTGTAACCAGACTATCGCTGATGGTAAAAATAGCTAATGCCTTCGCTCGGTATTTTGCGGCAATGGTATATAAGGCTGCGGTTTCCATTTCTACACACAAGACTCCATATTCCGCCCATTTTTTATACGAGTCCGGTTCATCGTCATAAAACTCATCCGAGGACAAGATATTGCCGGTTTTCACAGCAATATTCATGATTTTTGCGGCATCGTATGCTTTCATCAGCAATTCAAAATTAGCTGTTGGTGCAAAATCAGCTCCGTGAAATTTATTCCAATTAACCGCAGAGTTTGTACTGGCAGCCAGCGCCATCACAATATCTTTCACTTTCACCTCTTCCTGAAAAGAGCCCGCCGTACCAATCCGGATTAAGTTCTTTACCTCATATTCTCTGATCAGTTCATTTACATAAATGGAAATGGAAGGAATACCCATACCTGTACCCTGCACAGACACCCGTTTCCCATTGTAATAGCCGGTATAGCCAAGCATGCCTCTTACTTCATTGTAACAAACAACATCCTGTAAAAATGTTTCTGCCACGTGTTTAGCTCTCAACGGATCGCCGGGCAATAAAATAGTTTCTGCAATGTCTCCTTTCTTTGCTGCAATATGTATGCTCATTAATTGGTTGTTTAGTAGGTTTGTGTGGTTCCGGTTTGTCCGGTAACAATTTGAATTCCATTGCTGGTTCCGATTCTTGTAACACCTGAATCTATATATTTTTGGGCGGTTTCGTAATCGCGGATGCCGCCGCTCGCTTTTATTTGTATTTTATTTTGTGTAACAGATTTCATCAATTCAATGTCTTCTAATGTTGCACCACCCGTTCCAAATCCGGTTGAGGTTTTAACAAAATCAGCACCTGCATTTACCACCAGTAATGTAGCCATTTTCTTTTCATCATCCGTTAAATAACAGGTTTCAATAATTACTTTTAAAATCTTATCCCCGATTGCCTGTTTTAGTTGCCTGATTTCATGCTCCACCAATTCATATTTCTGATCTTTCAAAAAACCGATATTAATCACCATGTCTATCTCATCCGCTCCATGACCGATTGCTTCTTTTGCTTCCGTAATTTTAGAAACAGTATCCATGGCACCTAAAGGAAAACCAACTACACTGGCAATTTTAACATCACTGTTGTTTAACTCCTTTTTGCATAAGCCGACATAACAACTATTCACACATACTGCATAAAAATGATGTTCTTTTGCTTCATTGCACAATTGAATTACATCACTTTCATTAGCTGTCGCTTTGAGTAAAGTATGGTCTATGTATTTTGAGAGGTTCATTTAAAAAAATATTAAAGAATAAACTTAAACAAAAAACTTAAAAAATCTATTATCATTATGTAATTACTCATTCCGAAACTTCGGAACTAAATACTATTTTTACATCATGACAGACATTCTAGTAATCGGTTCGGGCATAGCAGGATTAAGTTTTGCCTTAAAAACTGCGCAGCAATTCCCGGATAAAAAAATATTAGTGCTTACCAAAGCAAGTGAGGATGAAAGCAATACCAAATATGCACAGGGCGGAATTGCCGTTGTTACTGATTTCGATAAGGATAATTTTGAGAAACATATTGAGGACACCCTGATTGCCGGTGACGGATTATGCAATAAAAAAATTGTCGATATTGTTATACGCGAGGGAAGACAACGCGTAGATGAACTCATCAACTGGGGCACCAATTTTGACAAAGGGGAGGAAGGGGATTACAAACTTGGCAAAGAAGGCGGTCACTCTGAATTTCGTGTATTGCACTATAAAGATATAACGGGCTGGGAAATTGAACGCGCATTGCTGGAAAGAGTACATCAGACAAAAAACATAGAAATATCCCAGCATCATTTTGTCATTGATTTACTGACACAACATCATCTTGGAAAAATCATTACACGTGTTACGCCAAATATCCAATGCTACGGAGCTTATGTACTGAACAGAAACACCAATCAGATTGAAAAGATAGAAAGCAAAGTGGTAGTCCTGGCATCGGGTGGTTTCGGACAAATCTATCGTGCTACCACCAACCCGAATATTGCAACCGGAGACGGCATTGCCATGGTTTATCGTGCCAAAGGACGGGTGGCAAATTTAGAATTCGTACAGTTTCACCCAACGGCGCTATACGAACCCGGCGTTAGTCCGAATTTCTTAATAACAGAAGCGGTTCGCGGAGACGGTGCAATCCTGCGCACCAAAAAAGGTGAAGACCTGATGGCGAATTATGACAAACGCGGCTCTCTTGCTCCTCGTGATATCGTGGCGCGCGCCATCGACAATGAAATGAAAAAAAGCGGAGAAGATCATATGTATTTGGATTGCCGCCATATGGATAAAGATAATTTCCTGCATCACTTCCCGAATATTTATGAAAAGTGCAAGTCCATCGGCATTGATGTGTTTAAAGATATGATACCGGTGGTTCCTGCCGCGCATTATGCGTGCGGCGGTATCAATGTAGATGAATTCGGTCGTACTTCTATTCAAAACTTATATGCCTGCGGCGAATGCAGCAACACAGGCTTACATGGCGCCAATCGTCTGGCAAGCAATTCTTTACTGGAAGCGGTCGTATTCTCACATAGAATTTTCTTAGACGTTTGTGAGAAATTACCTGGTATAGAATTTTCGAACGAAACATTTCCTGAGTGGAATGCAGATGGCACCACCGACCCGAAAGAGATGGTGATCATTACACAAAGCATCAAAGAGCTCAAAGATATAATGAGCAACTATGTTGGCATTGTGCGTAATAACGGCCGTTTGAAACGTGCGCAGGAGCGTTTGTATTTATTGTTTAAAGAAACGGAAGAGTTATACGAAACAACCACCATCTCACCACAGTTGCTGGAGCTGCGTAATATGATTACGATTGGGTATCTGATAACACGAAGTGCTATGCTGCGCAAGGAAAGTCGTGGCTTACATTATACTACAGACTATCCCAATCATGCGAAAGACGCGGAAGAAACGATGTTATAAACTTATAATAATGTTACTAAAGAAGTTTGATTAATTTTGTATATACTGATAGAAATTAGTTCTTTCTGTTTTGTTTCTATTTTTTTAGAACTTAAACATCATATCATATATTGAATCTTTATCTCAATAATGTCATAATACCTTTCAGGTAAAACGGTTCATTATTATAACGCACCCCTGAAGAAACGTAGGTATAATTATCCTGAGGACAGACTGCTCCCTTGTAAGTTCCGTCCCAACCGCTGTTTAAATCATTAGTTTCGAACACCAGCTCCCCCCAGCGATTGAAAATCTTCAAAGTATAGCTCTTAATGCTTTTATTAATCATATTAAAAAGGTCATTAAAACCATCGTTGTTGGGTGAAAACGCAGTTGGAATAAAAACATCACAATTAGTAGAAACAAAAATAGAATCTTTTGCCAGACAACCAATATTATATACATCCACTCTTATTGGTGATGTTAATCCATCTATTGTTATGGAATCTTTGTCCCTGTCTCCCGTACTCCAGAAAATAGAATCTGCTATTTGATTAATACCAATCTTCTTTAATTCTCCCGGGCACATTATAATACTATCGTCTCCTAAATTTACTCTTGGCAATGGCAGTACTTTAAAATTAAATTTCGTGGAATCTGCTCCGCAACGGTGTGCTGCCACTAACTTTATAGTATTTGCACCTGCAATGGTATGAGTGTAAGTCGCAGTATTTCCTGTTTGTAAATTTGCATTATTGAGGCTCCAGACATAAGCTGTATTTATACCTCCAGTTGACAGGTTTGTATATTGTACAGACTTTCCATAGCACACATCATCCGGAACAGGATTTACTGAGAAGAAGATGCTGTCATCCATTGAAATCGATTTCACAAATGTATCTCTGCAACCTGTATTGCCGGTTGCAAATAGCTCCACTGTTTTAGGTCCGAAAATACTATATGTGTGGAATGGATTTTTAACACCGGTTACATTTTGTCCGTCACCGAAATTCCAGTTAAAAGCGGAAATGGTTCCATAAGATACGCCTGATGTATTATTAAATGTAATTGGTTTATTATAGCAAATAAAATCATTGGTGAAACTAAGTGTGAATTTCGGTGCATTCACGTTTACCGTATCTTCTGCCGCACAGCCATCTACATAGACTTTTATTTTCAAGGGGTTTATACTTCCATCATCGTTAAGCGTTGCTGCGGTGGAACCATTCACCCATCTTATAGAATCATACAAGGCTGGAACAACCGTAAAAGAGGTTGTCTGGTTTTTACACAAAACAGTATCTCTCCCCAGGTTCACATTTGGCCTCGGTCGTATTTGTATGTTTTTGCTAATTGAATCTGCATAACATCTGTTAGAGACCACTAGTTTTACGGGAAATAAACCGGTTCCTGTAAAAGCATAATTTGCATTCTTTGTGGTAATATTGCTTGTTTCAATACGCCATGTATTTTGATTATTGAAGCCCCC
>JADLAJ010000283.1 GCA_020848255.1 Chitinophagales bacterium | reverse complement strand
TTACAAAACAGCATTCGGCTTCCAATCATTAGCCTATGCCGGACTGGAAACCGGCGTTCGCGATAAAGCATCGTATGTTTTAGCACAAGATAAAATACGATTGGTGCTCACTACACCCTTAACATCGGACTCTCCCATCAATATACATCTTGCCAAACACGGCGATGGCGTAAAAGTGATTGCCCTTTGGGTGGAAGATGCCACCAAATCATTTGAAGAAACTACGAAGCGTGGTGCCAAACCTTTCATGCAGCCAACTATAGAAAAAGACGAACACGGAGAAGTGGTGCGTTCCGGTATTTATACTTATGGCGAAACGGTGCATATTTTCGTGGAACGCAAAAACTACAAGGGCACTTTCCTGCCGGGCTATCAGCCCTGGAAATCAGATTACAATCCATCTTCTGTTGGACTGAAATTTATAGACCATATGGTGGGCAATGTAGGCTGGGGCGAAATGAACCAATGGGTGAAATGGTATGAAGACGTGATGGGATTTGTCAACTTCCTGTCGTTCGACGACAAGCAAATCCATACGGAATATTCTGCCTTGATGAGCAAAGTGATGAGCAACGGAAACGGCCGCATCAAATTCCCGATTAATGAACCGGCAGAAGGTA
Source organism: Chitinophagales bacterium (assembly GCA_020848255.1). Lineage (GTDB taxonomy): Bacteria > Bacteroidota > Bacteroidia > Chitinophagales > JADIYW01 > JADJSS01. The sequence continues at coordinate 2,636 of JADLAJ010000283.1, read as the reverse complement.
AGAAGAAATCGCAGATAGAAGAATACTTAGATTTTTATGAAGGTCCCGGCGTACAGCATATTGCGGTGGCGACGGATGATATCATCAAAACGGTTTCCGAATTACGTGCCCGCGGCGTGGAGTTCTTAAGCGCTCCGCCTCCGGCGTATTACGAGGAAATTCCGGCACGTCTGGGCGAACACATGAGTATCATGAAAGAAGATATTGCCGTACTAGAAAAACTGGCCATTCTGGTAGATGCCGATGAAGATGGTTATCTGTTACAAATATTCACCAAGCCGGTAGAGGACCGACCGACTTTATTCTTTGAAATCATACAGCGCATGGGCGCAAAAGGCTTTGGTGCAGGAAACTTTAAAGCATTATTTGAATCAATTGAAAGAGAACAGGAAAAAAGAGGGACACTATAATATGAATTTTAACTACGGATTTATTTTAGAATCAACCGCAAAAAAAATTAAGCTGGAATTGCAGCGCAAGTTTAATGAAATCGGTGTCGATATTACCGTTGATCAGTGGGTAGTTTTACTAGAACTGCATCAGCATAGTACGCAAAATCAGGTAGAACTCTGCGAACGTTGTGCAAAAGACGCACCTACGATTACACGCATCATCGAATTGCTGGTAAAAAAAGAATTGATTCTTCGGGAAGAATGTAAAACAGACAGGCGGAAATTCAATATTTCTTTAAGCAAAAAAGGAAAAAATCTGATACAAAAATTGCTGCCGCTTGTTATAGAATTCAGAAAGCAAGGATGGAATAATCTAACAGAGAAAGATATTGCACATATCGAAAGAATTACCAGAAAAATTAAAGAGAATTTAAAATAAAAATTAAAACACATAGATACATAGCAGAGTATGGTATTAAAGAATAAGATAGCAAATCATAGTTATTCATCAAAGATGAATAATCTACTGTGTAACTAATCCGTCCGTATATAAACTACCATCCGGCTTGCTACATTTAAATTCTATGTTTCTATGTGTTAAAAAATTAGAATAATATGAGTACACCAATTGATTACAAATCACATTTTAGCATTCACAATCTGCCATACGGTATTTTCTCAACGCCCACCAAACATGCCCGTGTGGGCATCGCTTATGAAAATCGTATCATCGATTTGTCGGTTTTGTTTGAACTGGATTTCTTTGAAGAAAAAATTAAATCGAATGTTTTCAATCAGGATTCTCTCAATGATTTTATTGCATTAGGAAAAGAAAGCTGGTCTTTTGTAAGAAAGAAAATACAGGAATTACTCAAAACAGATTCCGATTTCTACAAAGAAAACCATGAACGATTTTTGTATCAGCAAAGCGAAGCCGTGATGCATCTACCCGTGAAAATAGGCGACTATACCGATTTCTATTCTTCGGAAGAACACGCCAGCAATGTGGGGAAAATGTTCAGGCCAACGATGGACCCTTTGTTTCCGAACTGGAAACACATGCCGATTGCCTACCATGGAAGAAGTTCTTCCATCATAACAACAAACACACCTATTAAAAGACCATCCGGACAAATTTTAAAAGGAGAAGAGGTTATTTATTCTGCTTGTCAGACCTTGGATATTGAAATAGAATTGGGCTTTATTATTGGCAAAGAAAATAAACTAGGCGAACCGGTTGATATCCAACATGCACACGAACATGTGTTTGGTGCTGTGCTGTTAAATGATTTTTCCGCGCGGGATATTCAACGCTGGGAGTACCAGCCGCTCGGGCCATTTTTAGGCAAGAATTTTGCCACCGCTATTTCACCCTGGATAATAACGATGGAAGCGCTGGAACAATTCACAACGGATGCACCAACTCAAACACAAGCAGTTCTACCTTATTTGCAAGAAGAAAAGCGATTGAATTTTGATATTGAAATATCTTTTGACATTGAAACAGCCAACAACAACAAAGCAAGCGTAGCGGTAACCAACTCAAAATATTTATACTGGACCATGGAACAGCAAGTGGCGCATCATACTGTGAACGGATGTAATTTGCAGGTAGGTGATTTACTGGGAACAGGAACAATTTCAGGAAAAGAAAAAAACAGTTTTGGCAGTTTAATGGAGTTGACCTGGAACGGAAAAGAAAAAATCAGCGTTGGTAATGAAGAGAGAACTTTTTTGCAGGATGGTGATACAACTATATTGAGTGCTATTTGTAAAAAAGGCGACATCCAAATAGGATTCGGTGAGGTAAGAAATTTAATAACCAGCTAATTTGAAAATGCGATAGAATACTTACTACTTATTACTCACGACTTACGACTAACATATGTACAACTTAAAACAAGAATACGACCAATACACCGAAGAAGATTTTTTGGTGTGGAAGCTATTGTACCAACGTCAAAGGGTACTGCTGCAAAACATGGCTTCCAAAGAGTTTATTCATGGCATGGAGGAAATGCATTTCAGCGATGATAAAATTCCTGATTTCAATCACGTCAATAAGGTGCTGGCTAACACCACCGGCTGGCAGATAGAAGTGGTGCCGGGTTTAATTCCGGATAAAGAATTTTTTGAATTACTTTCCAATAAGAAATTCCCTTCCTCTACCTGGCTGCGCAAGCTGGAAAATCTGGATTACCTCGAAGAACCGGATATGTTTCACGATTGTTTTGCGCACATGCC
>JADLAJ010000282.1 GCA_020848255.1 Chitinophagales bacterium | reverse complement strand
TTTCTGTCAACTCTTCTTCCGTTGCCATTTTATTTTGCAGAATCCATCTTTTAAACTGCACATTGCAATCGTGTTCTTTTTCCCATTGTAATCTGTCGGCAGATTTATAACGTTCGTGCGAACCGGAAGTGGAATGTCCCTGCGGTTGCGTCAGTTCTTCTACGTGTACAATGGCCGGAATATGTGTTCTGCGAGTCTTATCTGCGGCTAATTTATACGTGGCAACTAACTGCGGATAGTTCCATCCTTTTACCACATAAATATCATAGCCGTTACTGTTGCCGCTGCGCTGAAATCCTTTTAACACCTGAGAAATACTGCCTTTGGTGGTTTGTACTTCTTTAGGAACGGAAATACCGTATCCATCATCCCAAACGGAAATAATCAACGGTACCTGTAGTACGCCGCCTGCGTTTACTACTTCCCAGAACAAACCTTCTGAAGTAGAGGCATCGCCAATGGTGGCAAAACAAATTTCATTGCCGTTATTACTGAAACCGTTTTCACCGATTTGCCCACTGAGTTCTCTGTATTTTTTGGAAGCCATCGCCAAACCCAGTGCACGTATCATTTGCGATGCGGTAGGCGAATTATCTGCTGCGGAATTTTTCTGATTTTTTAATTCTTTCCAGCTTCCGTCCGAATGTAAATTACGGGTGGCAAAGTGATTATTCATTTGTCTGCCGCCAGAATGCGGATCTTCTTCCAGTGACGGATTGGCATATAACTGACCAAATAACTGATCCACGGTTACAATTCCTGCTGCCAGTGCAAAAGTCTGGTCGCGGTAATACCCCGCACGGAAATCACCATTTTCAAAAACTTTAGCTAAAGCTATCTGAGGCAATTCCTTTCCATCTCCGAAAATGCCAAACTTAGCCTTACCTGTCAACACTTCTTTTCTGCCTGTCAAACTGGCTTCACGGCTAACGCAGGCCAGCTGATAATCACTCAATACTTCGACCTTGAATTCGTCGAAAGAAACTTGTTGATTTACCCCTTTAGTTATCAATGGATTAGAAGCTATTAAAGTCATAAATAGAATTTCTCACCTAATTTAAATCGAAAAATACATTAAATTAATGAAAAAGCGGTCAGTTTGTTCACATTTTGATAAAGTTGTTAATGAGTCGTTAAATAAATTGTGCATACCGACATATTGGTATATTTTTTGTGAGATTTGTGGCGCAAACTGATTGAACGGTTTCTAACATTTTAATTAACCAAAAAAATACACAGATATGAAACACTTATTATTACTACTGTCATTCACCCTTTTGAGTCATTTTTTAGTGAATGCAGAGCCGCCAAAAGCAGCATCAAAAATTAAATTCACTACAGTAGAGCACGATTTTGGCAATCAGCCCCAAGGCAAGCCGGTAAGCTGGGAATTTGATTTTATTAACGAAAGCACAAGCGAACCCTTGTTGTTAGAAGATGTAAAAGCATCTTGTGGCTGCACCACACCTACCTGGACAAAAGAACCTGTAATGCCTAAAAAATCAGGTTCCATTAAAGCACAATACAATATGGCGCGCGAAGGAGCCTTCAGAAAATCCATCACGGTAACGACTAAAGACGGTGAAACCATCACTTTATACATTTCAGGAAATGCCGTTGCGCAGGAACAAGGCGTAAATAAAGCAGAAGGTACTATGCTGGGCGGAAGCACCGAGTAAGACTTCGACAGGCTCAGCCTGGCTTCTTAGATTAAACGTGAACTAAATCTTATTAAAAATTCATTTATTAAATACTCCGTGCAATTACGCCGGAGTTTTTTATTTTTGTGTGACTCATTATGCCAAAGATTTCCAACAAAGGCAATGCCATGCCTGCCTCACCGATACGTAAGTTAGCACCCTATGCTGAACAGGCTAAAAAAAATGGCATTCATATCTATCACCTGAACATCGGACAACCGGACGTGGAAACACCACATCAGTTCTGGGACGCCATTAAAAAGATAGACCGTAAAGTACTGGAATATTCTCCGTCGAACGGATTTGAAGAAGTGAGAAATAAGTACGCATATTTCTTTCAGAACAGATACGGGCTGAAGAATTTAATGCCGGATGATTTGCTTGTAACGACAGGCGGTTCGGAAGCATTGCTATTTACCTTATTTTCCATTTTAGATGCGGAAGATGAAATCATTATTCCTGAACCATTATATGCTAATTACATCGGTTTTTCTAAAAGCGGCAATATAAAAGTGCGTCCCATTCCTACTGATTTTGAAAACGGATTTGCGCTGCCTTCCATCGATGAATTTGAGAAAGTCATCAATGAAAAAACAAAAGCCATTCTAATCTGCAATCCGAATAATCCTACGGGTTACGCTTACAGTGATGCGGAATTAAATCGATTGAAAGAAATTGTTTTGAAACACGATTTGTTTTTAATAAGCGATGAAGTGTACCGTGATTTTATTTACGGCGATGTTAAGCATTATACTTCCGTGTTGAGTTTTCCGGAACTGGAGCAGCACGCCATTTTAATAGATTCGATTTCTAAACGTTTCAGTGCCTGCGGTGCGCGTATTGGTATGATTGCGACCAAGAATAAAGAAGTATTGCAAACCGCGTTGAAGTTTGCGCAGCAGCGATTAAGTCCGCCAACCGTGGAGCAACTAGGTGCCATTGCGATGTTTGATGTGGAAGAACATTATTTCACGAAAGTGAATACGGAATACCGCAAACGCCGCGATACGCTGGTGGAAGGTTTAAATAAAATTGAAGGCGTAAAATGTCATACGCCCGGCGGAGCTTTTTATTGCATCGTTCAATTGCCGGTAAAAGATACCGATGTATTTTGTCAATGGATGCTGAGTGATTTTAATTACGGAGGCGAAACCGTTATGATGGCACCTGCCAGTGGTTTTTATGCCACGGAAGGCAAAGGCAAAAACGAAGTGCGCATTGCCTATGTTTTAAATTCTATTGATTTAAATAAAGCGATTAAGTGTCTGGAAGAAGGGCTGAAAGTGTATAAAGAATTGTGAGTGTTGAATTATCTTGTTGTCTCATCATCTAATTAGCTAATTAATTCTATCTTTGCGGAACTTTACTACTCTTACAAGTGTTTTGTAAATAGTTCTTTGGAAAATATCCTCTTAATTCATCATTGAACACTCATCATTCAAAACTAAAATAATTGGGGTTGACAGGAATTGACGGCAGGATAGTTGGTAAGTAAGCATGCCGAGCATTGTGCAATTTGGCTCGTTAAATTTAACGCACACAACTTTTTTATATGGCGAGAATACTTTCGCAATGGCTGCTTAATACAGGTTATTAAGCTTGGCCTTTGTACTCCGGAATAGTTTTTCCAATACTATCCGCCAGTGCATAACCGAATTGGAATAGTGCTGCAGTTGTTTCGCCTGTAGTGCAAAATTCAGAAACTAAGATTACTATCGGTTGGTAAAAACGCCTGTAGTAATTCGAAAATCAAGTTTCTACTAAGCATGTAGAAAGCTTATGAACGTTTTGTCCGGACGCGAGTTCAAATCTCGCCAGCTCCACCAATAAAAAAGCTACTCAAACGAGTGGCTTTTTTATTTTACCTATGCAAGCAAATAAACCCGGCCTTTTCAACGGTTTCATTCGTTTCAGTAGTGTATTTTAAACTGTAGAAATAAGTACCATCGGGTATCGGTGCACCCTTGTAGGTTCCTTCCCAGTCATTGTGGTAATCTTCATCTCGGAACAGTTCAATTCCCCAGCTATTAAACACCGTAAGTTTCCAGTCCTTTCCGCATTCAATAACAAAAGCATCATTCACACCATCTCCGTTTGGTGAAAACGCATTTGGAATAATACAATCCCTGCGGTTTATGGATACAAACACCCAGGCACTGTCCGCTCCTTCTTTATAACAATGACTGCTCCAACTGCTGTCTGATGCATGTTGCGTACAAATCTGATATTGAAAACTATCCACACCCACATATCCGTTTTGCGGAGTATATAATATACTTCCGTCTGCCTGGACACTTGCTGCTCCATGTGCCGGAACCGTAATGATTGCGTTTTGCGAACAAAAATCCAGCGTATCATTATAATAAATCGTATCGTTAGCGAGTACATTAATCGCTACTGCTGTATTTAAATCCGTTACAGTTCTGTCATTCGCTGATGATACAGGTACAGATGATTCATTCACTAATATAGTGATGTCATCATACACAATACGACAGGCATCTTGCGTAGATAAGCGTAAAACCACTGCTCCTTGCCTATCTGGTTCCGGTGTATATATTACCTCATTAGGTGTATTGGTTGGCGCATTAGTACTCAGGCTTCCGCCGCCGGAAATAACAGACCATATCCCTTTTCCGTCATAGCTATCAACAAAAGCTGATGAAAGCAAAACAGGTTCATTGCTGCAAACACTGAAGTCATTTCCTGCATTTACAAATGCCGGTTGATTGATATTGAAAGTAACCGTATCAGTAGTAAAACATCTTTCATTATAAATCCTCCATACAAAACGATAAGTACCTTGTATTAAATTTGTTACTACTGTTGTTGGATTTATATCCGACACAAATATTGCGGTATTAGGCCCTTCCGTTTGTGTCCAAACCCCTTTATTATTAACATCCGGTGTATTCCCAAACAAATTGATACTCTGCGAACAAAGCGTTTGATTGACACCCGCAATTGCCTGATTCGAATTATTAATGATGGTGATATTTACCTCATCTGATGAGGAAGAACAAGACACACTGGATATTGTCCATTGAAATTTATAGGTACCTGTAACTAATCCTGTCAGCTGACATACCGGATTATTTGGTGTGAGTAATCTTGGAGTATTCGGTCCGGATACGAAAGTCCAGATACCCGTTGTGCCTGCAATGGCCGCATTCGCTTGTAAGACAACGGCATTAAATACACAGAAAGTATCGTCTGCACCTGCATTTGCGATATTGGGCAACACGTTATTAATCACCTTTAACGTATCTCTGGATACACAGCTTTTATCTGCATTAAAGATTGACCAGACGAATTGATGTGTTCCGGTGTTTAAAGTATTTACATTAGTTGTAGGATTAGATGGAGAAACGATTGTAGCTAATGAAGTTCCGACTTCTGACCAGATTCCGTTTCCGCTAAGCGGCGTATTTCCATTTAAAATGATAGCTGATAAATTACAAAGATTTTTATCAGTACCGGCATTTGCTATACTTGGAGAAATTGCAGAAACAATTAATCGTACAGTATCTCTGCTTGGCGGAGAGCAAACCGGCCCATTGGTAATCGTCCAGACAAAACTATACACACCTACTAAATTTAAACCATTAACTTCTGAAACAGGATTATTCACAGCAGCTATCGACACCGTCAAAGGTCCTCCTGCCTGTGACCAGGTTCCTACCCCTTTCAGTGGTGTATTTCCTCTCAATGTAGCTCTTTCAAAACAAACAATTTGGTCTGTGCCTGCATTTGATTTTGTTGGTGTTGCATAATTATCAATTCTTTTCTGGTCGCTGCTCGAACAGGTCGCATTAGAAATTGTCCATTTTAAAATATAAGTCCCCGGTTGTGCGTTGATGAGTGTTGCGTTGGGATGATTGGCAGCAGGTGAAAAGGATGCTCCTGCAGGCCCTGACAATACCGACCAGATTCCTGACTCTCCGACCCCAGGCTGGCTGCCGATAATTGCAAATGAAATGGCGTTGCAATAAGCTGCATCTGCACCGGCATCCGGTATCAGTGTGAATGTGCCATTATTAATCATTACTTCGTCTGAACTTGCAGGACATCCATATACTGAAGGAATAGTATACCTGAAGATATATGAACTTCCAGGTTGCAACCCTGATACCGTGGCATTAGGATTTCCAAGCGGTGATTGTGTAATTACCACAGTTGGTCCTGAAATTTGTGACCAAACACCATTACTTCCTGTATTTCCGGATAAAGTTGTTGAGTTTAAGTTACATAAACTTTGGTCGCGACCTGCATTTGCCGGAAGTGAGACATTGACAAGGACATCATCTGTAGATTGCAGACAGCCGGGACCACCGGTTACAATCCAGCGGAACGTATATGTTCCATTGGTTAAATTAGAAACTGCTGAGTTTGCTAATAAGCTGTTTGAAAAATTTGCGTTGTTGGGCCCGGATACTTGCACCCATTGTCCGATACCGGAAGCAGGTACAGTTGCATTTAGAGTAATAAAATTTGTATTAGTACCACAAAGTATTTGATTGTCACCTGCTAAGGCGGCAGAAGGTGGAGATGAAATTGTCAACTTCACATCATCAAAACTGGAAGAGCAGGCACCATTTGTAATCGTCCATCTGAATGTATATAAACCGGTAGATAAATTAGAAATAGTAGTTTGCGGGTCTGATACATTATTTATAACAGCATCTCCATCACCTGAAACCTGTGACCAATTGCCTGTTCCTACAGAAGGGATATTCGCGTTTAAGGAAACTGCATCCGTACAACTGCTTATATCTGTACCGGCATTTGCTTTTGTGGTAGGACCATCCACTGTAATCAAAACAGTATCTTGGGTTGAATTTAAACACCCAGGTGAGGACACAGTCCATACAAAACGATAGGTTCCGTTGCTCACCCCTGTAACAGTTGTGTTGCTTAAATCAGAATTCGTAAAACTAACGGGAGGCCCCGATAATTTTGACCAGTTTCCGCTACCTGAAACAGGGGCATCAGCATTAAGATTAATTATGGATGTTCCAGACACTAAGCATTGATTCGTTCCAGCGTTTGCAAGAGAAGGACCTACTGTAGAACTGGTCGTAATTTGCACTGTATCTCTTGAGATGCTGCCACAGGAATTTGTAATGGTATAAACAAACCGGTAAGTTGTATTTCCAGTTAGTCCGTTTACAGTTGAATTTGTAACTAAATTACTTGGCGAAAAAGTAACACCTCCGGGAATGGATGTCCATTGTACTGTTTCATCTGCACGGGTTCTGTTTCCAAATAATATTAATGGTGAATTAGGGCAAATAACTTTATCATTTCCTGCATTAGCAACTGTGACAGTTGTATCCGGTATTACAACTGTTATATCATCAAAATTACTGGGACATCTATTGCCACCAGATATAGTCCACCTGAAATTATATGTTCCTGGTATTGCCCCTAAAACATTTGTTATATAATTTGTTGGTGTAGTCAGGGTGGTAAAATTGGGGCCTGAAATTTGACTCCATCTTCCATTTCCAAAACCTGTTAACAGTGGATTATTTCCTGCTAATTGTGAGGTTGTTGATATGCAGGCAAAGTTTTGGTCAGTACCCGCATTGGCTCCTGTAGGTGTTCTTGAAACAGTTATATCAACAAAATCATTTATTGGTGAACAACCTGATCCAAAAGAATAGTTTATTTCTATTCTGTAAGTTCCGGGCATTGTTAATCCAGTTATGATATTAGAGGTTCTGAAATTTACCGGGTATTGAAAAACTCCGGGAGGGCCACTTATTATTTTGTAATTTAATACTCCGGAGCCGGTTACTTCAGTTGGAATGGTTGTACTCGTAACATTACATGCCAGAATCTGATCTGCTCCGCCGTAAACAGTTCCATTATTGTAGAAAGCGTAACAAATGGTATTGTTACTATTACAATTGGACTGAGAGTTCTTAATACTATAGTTAAAACAATAATTCCCGTATGCTGAGATATTTGTAACTGTTGCTGATGAATTATTGGGGTTAATAATATTTACAGGCGGACCTGAAATTTGTGACCATTCGACCATTTCACCAGTGTATAATGGTGTATTACCATTTAGTGAAATGGTATTTACTATTCCACAAAAAACAGTATTAGACATAAAGGAATTTGCATTTGCAAATGTAATATCTTGTGTTGGAGCAGGCACTGTAACTGTAACATCATCAAAGCCGGTAACACAGGGGCCGGTAACAGTATATCTGAATACATAAGTTCCTTCTGTAAGGCTGCATACTTTTGTCGTCGGGTTTGCCGGAGAAGAAAAAACCGGAATGCCTGGCCCTGAAACAAAAGACCAAATACCTTTCTGGCCTCCAAATCCGACTCCTCCATTGGAGGCAAAAAGATTTGTGCAGGTAGAATTAGAAAAGCAATTACCTAATACCTGATCTGGCCCTGCATTTACTTGTGGAACACCACCACTGTTTGTTATCAATACTTCATCATAAGTAACACAACCATTTGTATTTGTAATAGTCCATCTCAATGTTGTTACACCGGTAACATTTGGGTTCAATATTATCGGACTATTGGGGTTGGAAGGTACACTTATGGTTACACCTGCATTATTCGTACTTACAATTGTCCATAAACCTGTTTCTCCACTGCGAGGACTACTTCCATTTAATGTATATTGTCCAACCGGACAAAAAACGGTATCTCTGCCCGCATTTGCTATAGATAAAGGCAAAACATGTACAGTAACTGAATCTTCAGCAAAAAAGCCATCCTTACATTTTATACTGAGTCTGAATCTGTAGGTACCGGAATTAAAATTTGTAATTCTGGCAGTAAGTGAGTGAGGAGAATTTATAACAACAGATGCACCTGAAATCTGTGTCCATGTAGATAGCGCACCTGATGCCAACAAGCCAGAACGTGTGCCATTTAACAACATTGTATCTTTCTCGCAAATGGTTGAATTAATTCCAGCGTTTATAGAACAATTTTGCCCGTATATAACAGACTCTATTCCTAGGAATAGCAGTACAGTAATTAATAAATTACGCATAACATTCTGAGTCATAATTTATTTATGGCAAATAATCTTAACAAAAATATGCAAGAACATATAATTGCTAGGTAATTATAGATAAAATAAAAAAAATCAATTCCCCTTATTATCCACTAAGCGTGAATAAGATGTAATTTAAATAAAATACCAATATGTGTGTAAAAAAATCCCGAATCAGAGATTCGGGATTTAAAAATAATATTTGTCGTTGTTCTTCTTACAAACCTGTTATTTTAATATCATCTATTTCAAAAGTAGTGGCTGGTGAAGTTGCCACATATTTAAATGCTATGTACGCATTTCCGCTGTAAGAACTTAAATCTATTCCCCCAGAAGATATAAAGGAACCAAATCCGCTGCCGGGGCCAGTTGCAATGGTCGCAGGCAATTCAGTCCATGTAAAACTTTGAGGACTTGTACTTACTCCGTCATAATCAGTTGAGATATACGCTTTAAACGTAGCACCACCATTATCAAAGCCTGCGGCTGTAGTAAAGGTTAATGTTTCAGTTGTAGTTGCATTAAGATTAATTACCGGAGAAATCAACCATTGCGTTGAACTGTTTCCGCTGCTGATGGAGAATACATCAGCTTTTGCACATATAACGCTGCTAAACTTAGCCACTTTAAATTTGTTACCTCCAACTTCATTGATGTTGTTCCAGTTAGTTAAACTCAATACGGCATTATTTGCATCTGCCACCGCATTAAAATTTTGTTGCAAGATTGTTACTGCATTCGGATTAGAGCCATCACATCTGAATTCAGTTAATTCCAAATCTGTTATATCTCTTAATAATAATTGTTTTTCCGGTGTAAAGCCACTTGAGAACGTTGTATAAATACCATACACCGCACCGTTTCCCTTTGGTGTATTTTTAAATGCAAACTTACTGTAAGCACTGTTACGCACTGTTAATGTTTTAGAAATATCATTACAAAGTCTGAGGTATCTTTCACCTGTAGTCGGGACAGGTAAGTTTACATCTGCAAAAGGAACACCTGCCGAAGCATCATCAAATTCCGCATTTACAAGTTTAATCAAACGACCATGAAAATTATTGTTTAAGTCGTTTACACTGGTCACTGTTTGAATAAATGGTGTAAGATCATATCCTGTTGGTCCTTTGACAATATATTTGGTAATTAAATTAGCTGGAATACCCTCTACGCTCACACCGTTTGCATAACCGCCTAACTGAAGAAAACCACCGTAGGTACCTAACACTAATCCTTTACATTTGATGTAAATTTTTCTACCTACTGGAAAATCGCCATATAAGGCACTTCTGTTAATCATAACAGGCATTGCTCTGTCACCATCATCTATAAAGATTTCTTCAAAGATATTTCCGCTGATATCATTTGCAACAACAACACCTGCAATGGTAACATCATCATTAATGGTAATAGGAGAACCACTGGTGTAATATGCTCTTAGTCTTGCTATACTAATCGTATCCAGATTCGGATCTTCGGTCACCTGATTCGGATCATCAAACTTATCCTTTCTGCAGGAAGTAACCGATGTAAATGCTGTTACGACCAGTATCAACATTATAAGTTTATTCAATTTTGCTATCATTTTATTTCAATTTATTATTTTGACGAATTCTGTTTTCTGATTATTAATTACATTCTGAAAGTAAGGTTTACAAAGAAGTTAATTCCATATGCATAAGAATATCTGTTTGGAAATTTAGAAGCATCTTTTTCTTCAAAATCAAAACGCAATTGTTCTCTTGCACCCACAATAATGGTTTTATTATTGGTAAGATTACTGATACCTGCATTCAGTACCAGATAGTATTTACCTGAATTCTTACCATCCATTTTCTTAAACGTAGATTTTAGTCTCCAGGAATATCCACCGGATAAATCAACGGTCCACTCACCTTTCGGGCTTAGCCTTTCCTGTTTTAATATGGAAGAATATTGTTCAGATGAAGGATCCAAAGCATCTACTGCTCTTTCTGTGCGATGTGTAGGTGCGAAATCCGTCCACATCCAGTCGAAGAAGTTTACACTTGCTCCAACATACCAGAATTTTTTGGAACGGTAAAACAACCCTAAAGAATAAGCTTGCTGCGGTGTTCCGGCAACATTTAAGCCTTTACTGTAAATGGTTTCTATTTGTTTGAATGTCGGATCTGCATCTACTGTTTCTATACCTATTTGTCTGTCGGTGTAGAAATATTTACCTACAGAAGCCACCAGGGTCGCGGATAAGCCTTTATAGATAGATGCTTCGACGCCTAACTCCGCTCCTGCATGTACCTTATTGATTTTTGTGATGGTGTAATTTCCTAAACTTTCATAGAAGTCATCATAGAATGTAATAGAATTAGAACCGTTTTTAAAGTCAGTGTAATAACCTGTCGCTTTAATTTTTACTTTCGGGTGTATGAAGATATAGCCTAACTCCACGGAACCGACACTCTCACTTCTGATATCTGCAGAAACTTCGTTACTGGTTCTGTTAGAGATAAATACTTTATTCCAGAAAGGAGCTCGCGTCATGTACATACCATTTGCAAAAATATAATTACGCCCGTTTACTTTATAGGTAACACCGCCTTTCACCGCATAGTTCAAGGTGTTTACACTTTGTGATTTACCCTCCGAATTATCCGGATTAATACCGTTTTTGTAATGTCCGAAACGGTACTGTGATGTATAAGATAATTCAGCAGCTGTAAAGAAATCAACATGTTTAAAGTTCGCTTTAAACTGACCCCACGCTGCCCCTTTATGTATTACCTGATTGTAATTATATCCATATTTGTCACCCACTTTTACCAGTCTGTTGGGATTATTTAAATCTGATTGAGCAGCAGAAGATAATAAGCCGGAATCTCCTTCTATAAACTCATCTACATCCACATAAAAATCTGCCCCTAATAAATCCTTCACTCTTTTAAACTGATTGGTTTGCTGAAACTGATAAGACAAACCGGCGGTTACATCAATATTCTTTTTAGTTGCAACATTGTAAACAGTATTAAAATTAAAACGCTGGTATTTTTGTACATCATCTCTGAGTACATAAGAAGCTCTCTGTCCTGTTACATTATTTCCGGGAACACCATTTACATTTGTTATAGTTTTATTATTTCCTGCGTCTTTATTGGAAGCATACAGATATGCCCAATCCACCTGCAATAACTCAGGGTTGTTTTCAATGTTCTCAATCGCTAATGCCTGTTGTGTAGAATCATCAATATAGCTTGGCAGGTATTTGTAATAATCCG